>NZ_JBFBHG010000016.1:0-91305 GCF_040685095.1 Microbacterium sp. NPDC089189 | reverse complement strand
GGCCCCGCCGGGCCCGGCCGCACAACGGCGGACCAAGGGGCGCGACACCCCGCATCCACACCCCCAGCCCCGGCGTGTCGCCCGCCGCATCCGCCGTTGTGCACGGGGATGGGGCGACGCAGGCGTCCGCCGTTGGGCACGGGATGGGGCGACTCGCGCGTCCGCCGCTGCGCACGGCGAGGGATGCGGGCGGCCCGGCACACCGAAGCCCACACGCCGCACCCCCACACCCACACCCACCCCGCCCGCACCGGAAGCGCGGGCGGTGTCGGATGGGGCGCGTAGCCTGATTTCATGGCCACCCGTCGACCCGCGCCCGCACCGTTCCGCTGCACCGAGTGCGGCTGGACGACCTCGAAGTGGGCCGGACGCTGCGGCGAGTGCCAGCAGTGGGGTTCGGTGGTCGAGACCGCCCAGCAGACGGGCGTGCTGCGCTCGCTGTCGCCGGTCGCGCCGTCGGCCAGCCGCGCCGCGCGGCCCATCACACAGCTGAGCACGGCCGAGACGCCCCGGCGCCCGAGCGGCGTTCCCGAGTTCGACCGGGTGCTCGGCGGCGGCATCGTGCCGGGTGCGGCCATCCTCCTGTCAGGAGAGCCCGGCGTCGGAAAGTCCACGCTCCTCCTCGAGGTCGCCGCACGCGCCGCGCGCGACGGATACCGGGTGCTCTACGTCAGCGCCGAGGAGTCGACGGGTCAGGTGCGCCTCCGCGCCGAACGCACGGGCGCGCTGCACGACGAGCTGTATCTGGCGAGCGAGACCGACCTGGCGACCGTCATCGGCCAGGTCGACGAGGTGCAGCCGTCGCTGCTCATCGTCGACAGCGTGCAGACCGTCTCGTCGTCGCTCAGCGAGGGCCTGGCCGGCCACCCCAGCCAGGTGCGCGAGGTCGCGGCCACCCTCATCCGCATCGCCAAGGAACGCGATCTGCCCGTGCTCATCGTCGGGCACGTCACGAAGGACGGCTCGATCGCCGGCCCGCGCCTGCTCGAGCACCTGGTCGACGTCGTCTGCCATTTCGAGGGCGACCGGCAGACGTCGCTGCGTTTCGTGCGCGCACTGAAGAACCGCTTCGGACCCACGGATGAGGTGGGCTGCTTCGAGATGACCGGCGACGGCATCAGCGAGGTCCCCGACCCCTCGGGACTCTTCCTCAGCAAGGGAGCCGCGGTGAGCGGCACCTGCGTGACCGTCGCGCTCGAGGGGCGCCGCGCCCTGCCCGTCGAGGTGCAGGCGCTCGTCGTCAGCTCGTCCACGCCCAACCCGCGGCGGGTCGTCAACGGCGTCGAGGCGTCCCGCGTCGCGATGATCCTGGCGGTGCTCGAGCGCCGCTCCCGCCTGAAGTTCGGCGACCGCGACGTGTACGTCTCGACCGTCGGCGGTGTGAGGCTCAACGAGCCCGGCGCCGATCTGGCGATCGCCCTCGCCATCGCCAGCGCCACGACCGATCGCGCCATCCCCCACACGGTCGCCGCGATCGGCGAGCTCAGCCTCACCGGAGAGGTGCGCCCCGTCGCGCGTCTCGCGCAGCGCCGCACCGAAGCGGCCCGTCTGGGCTACTCGACCGTCGTCGATTCGGGCATCGCCGACCTGCTGTCGGCGCTCGAACGCGTCCGGATCCCCACGCCGGCGTCCTCCGACCGCTGAGCCGGAGCCCGACCGGACGGCACACCGCTAAGCCGGAATCCGCGGCACCGCACGGCACCGCACGGGAGATCGTCAGATCTGGAGCGCGGCGAGCAGATCCGTCGGCGTCGCCTGCATCGGATGGGGGCCGGCGATGTCGAGGAACACCGTCGTGATCTCGTCGCGGTGGGCGTCGAGGAATACGCGCAACCAGTCCGGCCCCTGGAGGCCGACATGGGGCGGCAGGGTCTCGGGCTTGTTCGCCGCATCGCTGAAGAGCAGCAGCGCCACCTGCCCGTTGGACGGGTCGCGATAGGTCCAGATCTCACCCTGGTCGAGGGGATTGTCACGCGCCCCGGTGCGCATCAGCGGCACGACGGTCGGACCGTGCCGCAGGGCGAACGCGACCGCCGCCATGTCCTGCGTCTGCAGCGCATCCGAGAGGGCCGTGTTGCGGAACTCCAGCTCGGGGCCGTCGCCCTTCTTGCCGCGCTTCTGCTTTCCCGCCATCCCCCCAGGGTATCCGGCCCCGCTCGGCCCCCGGCCTCCGGCCCGCGACCCCGGCCCGCCCCTCGGCCCCCGACCCCGCCCCGGCCCGCAGCGCCCCGCTCAGGACAAGAAGCCGCGCATCAGCGTCTCGGACGCCGCGAGGTGATCCCGCATCGCCGCCTCGGCCGCATCCGCGCGCCCCGCGAGGATCGCACTGACGATCCGCTCGTGCTGGGCCTCGGAGTGCTCGATGGTGCGCGGCAGCAGCGGGAACGCGTCGAGCCAGGTGTTGACCCGCGCGCGGCTGTCGGCGATCAACGGCACGAGCGACGGGATGCCGGCGGCCTCGGCGATCGACAGGTGCAGCAGCGAGTCCAGGCGGCGGTACTCGTCGAGCGACGCGGCCGACGCGGCCGTGTGCCGCTGCCACAGGGCGTCGCGTTCCTCGGCGGTCATGGTGCGCTGCGCCGCGGCGCGTGCGGCGCCGGGTTCGAGCACCAGCCGCATCCGCAGAGTGTCGTCGAGTTCGGCCGGATCGATGGATGCGGGTGCCTCGGGCCGCGGCAGGGGATCGGCCACGAACGTGCCGCCGTAGCGCCCGCGTCGCGGCACGAGCCAGCCGGTGTCGGCGAGCTCGCGGATCGCCTCGCGCACGGTGTCGCGGCTGACACCGTACATCTCGGCGAGCGCGCGCTCCGGCGGGAGCGCCTCGCCGGGCGCCACCACACCGATCCGGATCGTCTGGACGATGCGCGAGACCGTGTTCTCGAGGGCGTTCGCCCGGCGCACCGGACGATAGACGGCGCGCTGCACCTCGTCCCATCCGCTGTCGCTCACCGCGTCACCCCCTCGATCCGGTCCTGCGCCTTCCATCCTCCCCCGCCGGCACCGATGCCCCGATCACCCCGTGCGCTCAGAGCGGGGTGACGTACGCGTTCGTGACGCCGCCGTCCACGACGAAGGCCGTCGCCGTGATGAACGAGGCGTCATCCGACGCGAGGAAGGCGACGGCGGCCGCCATCTCCTCCGGCTCCGCGAAGCGACCGGCGGGCACGTGCACCAACCGCCGCTGCGCGCGCTCGGGGTCCTTCGCGAACAGCTCCTGCAGCAGCGGGGTGTTCACGGGGCCCGGGCAGAGCGCGTTGACGCGGATGCCCTGACGCGCGAACTGCACACCGAGCTCGCGCGTCATGGCGAGCACGCCGCCCTTCGAGGCGGTGTACGAGATCTGCGAGGTGGCGGATCCCAGCAGGGCGACGAACGACGCCGTGTTGATGATCGACCCGCGACCGGCGGGCAGCATGTGACGCAGCGCCGCCCGCGAGCAGAGGTACACGCTCTTCAGGTTGACGTCCTGCACGCGGTCCCACGCCGGCAGCTCGGTCGTCTCGATCGAGTCGTCGTCGGCCGGTGAGATGCCCGCGTTGTTGAACGCGATGTCGAGACGCCCGAACTCCTCGGCGATGCCGTCGAAGAGCGCGTCGACCGAGGCCTGGTCGGCGACGTCGACGCTCCGGTAGAGGCCGTTCACCTCGGCGGCCGCCCGCTCGCCGGCGACCGGGTCGATGTCGGCGATGACGACGCGCGCGCCCTCCGCCGCGAAACGGCGTGCGGTGGCGAGGCCGATGCCGCTGCCGCCGCCGGTGATGATGGCGACGCGGTCGCGCAGACGCTGTGTGAGGTCCATGGTGTTCCTTTCGATGGACTCGGTGTCTCGGGTCGTACCGGTGTCGGGCTCCTCGGCCGGACACCCAGAGGGCGGGGGTCAGTCGTCGGTCGCGAAGAACACGTTCTTCGTCTCGGTGAAGTGCTCGGCCGCATCCGGTCCGAGTTCGCGCCCCAGACCCGACGCCTTCATGCCGCCGAACGGGGTCCAGTAGCGCACCGACGCGTGCGAGTTCACCGACAGCACGCCGCTCTTGACGCCGCGCGAGACCCGCATGGCGCGCCCCAGGTTCTCGGTCCAGACCGATCCAGCGAGTCCGTAGATCGTGTCGTTGGCCAGGCGGATGGCGTCGGCTTCGTCATCGAAGGGCAGCACCGCGGCGACGGGGCCGAAGACCTCCTCCTGCGCAATGCGGTCGCCGGGCTGGGCGAGCACGACGGTGGGCGCGAACCAGAAGCCGTCGCCCTCGGGGGCCGAGCCGCGGAAGGCCACGTCGGCGCCGTCGAGGAAGCCCGACACGGTCTCGCGATGCGACGCCGAGATGAGCGGCCCCATGTCGACGTCGTCGCGGGAGGGATCGCCCACCCGCCATCCCGTGACGGCGGGCTCGAGCAGTTCGAGGAACCGGTCGTACACCGATCGCTGCACCAGGATGCGGCTGCGCGCGCAGCAGTCCTGGCCGGCGTTGTCGAATACCGCCCCGGGCGCGGCGGCCGCGGCCCGAGCCAGGTCGGCGTCGTCGAAGACGATGTTCGCGCTCTTGCCGCCGAGCTCGAGGGTCACGGGCTTGAGCAGCCGCGCGCAGCCGGCCGCCACATCCACCCCCACCTCGGTCGATCCGGTGAAGACGACCTTGCGCACGTCGGGATGCGTCACGAAGCGTTGTCCGACGACCGATCCCGAGCCGGTCACGACCTGGAAGAGTCCCTCGGGCAGCCCGGCGGCGAGCGCCAGCTCGCCCAGACGCCGCGCGGTGAGGGGGGTCAGTTCGGCGGGCTTGACGAGCACCGCGTTCCCCGCGGCGAGCGCAGGCGCGAAGCCCCACGCGGCGATCGTCATGGGGAAGTTCCACGGCACGATGATGCCGACCACGCCGTACGGCTCGTGGAAGGTCACGTCGAGCCCACCCGCCACGGGGATCTGCGCGCCGAGCAGGCGCTCGGGAGCCCCGGCGTAGTAGTTGAGCACCTGGGCGACGTGACCGGCCTCCCACCGGGCCGAGCCGACGGGGTGCCCCGAGTTCGACACCTCGAGCTGCGCGAGCTCCTCGACGTGGTCTTCGACGACGCGGGCGAAGGCCCGGAGCGCGTCGGCCCGGGCGCCCGGGGCGAGGGCGGCCCAGCGCCGCTGCGCGACGACGGCGCGGGCGACGGCCGCATCCACCTCGTCGAGGTCGGCCCGGTCCAGCGTGACGATGGGGCGGGCCGTCGTCGGGTCGATCACGGTGAAGGTGTCGGCGCTCATGCGTTCACGTCTTCTCGGGTCAGGGCGCGCGCGGAGCGCGACGCACGGTAGGCGGATGCGGCGGCCACGAGCCCGAGGAACAGGCGCCGGTCGGCGGCGTTCTCCTCGGGGTGCCACTGCACGGCGACGAGGTACTCGTCGCCCGGGGCTTCGAACGCCTGGATGAGGCCGTCGTCCGTGACCGCGGTCACGACCACGCCGGAGCCGAGCACGTCGACGCCCTGGTGGTGGTAGCTGTGCACGCCGAAGGCGCCGGCTCCCAGCATCCCGGCCAGGCGCGTGCCCGGCGCGACCTCGACGGTGTTCTCGGCGAAGATGCCGCCGCCGATGCGGTAGCGCTCGGTGCCGAGGTCCTCGGGCAGGTGCTGGTGCAGCGTGCCGCCCAGCGCCACGTTGATCAGCTGCAGGCCGCGGCAGATGCCGAACACCGGGATGCCGCGCTCGCGCGCTCCCGCCAGCAGCGCGAGTTCCCACTCGTCACGGTCGGCGCGCGCGGGGTCGGTGAGCGGATGCCGCGGGGCACCGTAGAGTTCGGGCTGCACGTCGAGACCGCCCGTCAGGATGAGCCCGTCGAGCCCGTCGAGCACCGCCTCGGCCGCGCGGGCGGCGGAGGGCTGCGGGGGCAGGAGCAGCGCCGCGGCACCCGATGCGGTCACCGCGTCGAAGTACTGCTGCGGCAGGAACGCGGCGCGGACATCCCACACGCCCTGCTTCGCCCGTTCCAGGTAGGTCGTCAGGCCCACCACCGGCGTCGCGTCCTGGGTCGCAGCGCCGGAGTCAGAGTCGTTCGAAGCCACGCACGCGCTCCCAGTCGGTCACGGCGGCGTCGAAGGCTTCCACCTCGATGCGCGCCTGGTTGAGGTAGTGCTCCACGACGTCGTCGCCGAAGGCCTCGCGCGCGATGGTCGAGGCCGAGAACAGCGCCGCGGCCTCCCGCAGCGTGGTCGGCAACGTGTCGACGCCCGAGGTGTAGGCGTTGCCGGTGAGCGGCGCGGGCAGCGTCAGCTCGTTCTCGATCCCGTGGAGCCCGCCCGCGATGATGGCCGAGATCGCCAGGTACGGGTTGACGTCGCCGCCGGGCACCCGGTTCTCCACGCGGAGCCCCTGGCCGTGACCGACCACGCGCAGCGCGCACGTGCGGTTGTCGATGCCCCAGGCGACGCCGGTGGGGGCGAACGAGCCCTTGGCGTACCGCTTGTACGAGTTGATGGTGGGCGCGTAGAGCAGCGTGAACTCCCGGAGCGTGCTGAGGACCCCGGCGATCCAGTGCTCCATGAGCGGGCTGAACCCGTGCTCGCCCTCGCCCGACATCACCGGCTCGCCGGTGCTCGATCGCACCGACAGGTGGATGTGGCAGCTGTTGCCTTCGCGCTCGTCGAACTTGGCCATGAAGGTCAGGGCCTTGCCGTGGCGGTCGGCGATCTCCTTCGCGCCGTTCTTGTAGATCGTGTGGTCGTCGGCGGTGGCGAGCACCTCGTCGTAGCGGAACGCGATCTCCTGCTGCCCGAAGTTGCACTCGCCCTTCACGCCCTCGCAGTAGAGGCCCGCACCCTCCATGCCGTTGCGGATGTCGCGCAGCAGCGGCTCGAGGCGCGTCGTCGCGAGCAGGTTGTAGTCGACGTTGTAGTCGGTGGATGCGGCGAGGTCGCGGTAGCCCTTGCGCCACGCATCCCGGTAGGTCTCGTCGAAGACGACGAACTCCAGCTCGGTGCCGGCGTAGGCCACGAGGTCGCGGGCGGCCAGGCGGTCGCGCTGACGGTTCAGGATGCTGCGGGGCGACGGCACGACCGGCTCGCCGTTCTCCCAGCGCAGGTCGCTCATGACGAGCGCGGCACCGTCCTGCCAGGGGATCTTCCGCAGCGTCGCCATGTCGGGCATGAGCACCATGTCGCCGTAGCCGGTCTCCCAGCTCGACATCGCGTACCCGTCGACGGTGTTGAGGTCGACATCGACCGACAGCAAGTAGTTGCAGGCCTCGGCACCGTGCGCGGCGACGACGTCCTGCCACATCCGCCCCGAGACGCGTTTGCCGACGAGCCGGCCCTGCGCGTCGGGGAAGGCGACGACGACGGTGTCGATCTCGCCCGCGGTGATGGCCGCATCCAGCGCGTCGGCGGTCAGGTTTCCCGGCATCCGTCGTCCTCTCGTCCACCGGCAGGGTGTGGGGATCAACCTACCTTTACGGGCACGATGACCGATCCATGTGCGCTCACTGTAACGAGGATTTGACATTCAAAGGTAGACACAACCTTCCTTTGACCTCCACAATCATCCGAAACGGGTGCGCAACGCCGCGCGCCTTCTCAGCGCACCACCCGATGCCTTTCCGGAGGATGGATGTCTCAGAGCAATGATGCGCGCCGGGTCGCGGGAGCGACCTACACGCGCGCCGGCAGCGAGTATTTCGAGAAGCGCACCCTGAAGCGCTCGGCGGGAGTGTGGGGCCTGTGGGGCCTCGCCGTCGCGGCCGTGATCTCGGGCGACTTCTCGGGCTGGAACTTCGGCATCGGCTTCGCCGGTTTCGGCGGCATGCTGATCGCCTTCGTGCTGCTCGTGATCATGTACTACGGCCTCACGTTCTCGATCGGCGAGATGGCGGCGGCCATGCCGCACACGGGCGGCGCGTACTCGTTCGCCCGATCCGCGATGGGCCCGTGGGGCGGCCTCGCGACGGGTCTCGCCGAGACCATCGAGTACGTCGCGACGACGGCGGTGGTGGTCTACTTCTCCGGGCAGTACGCGGATGCGGCGCTGTCGCTGCTCACCGGCGTGAGCCTGCCGTCGTTCGTATGGTGGATCATCCTCTACGCCCTGTTCATCGCGCTCAACGCGGCGGGTGCGGCGATCTCGTTCGGCTTCGCGATCGTCGTGTCGATCATCTCGATCGGCATCATCGTCGTCTTCGGCGCCATGGCGATCTTCTCGGGCAGCTTCAGCTGGGACGCACTGTGGGACATCGCCCCCGCCGAGGGCGGCAGCGCGTTCCTGCCGTTCGGCGTCGGATCGATCCTGCTCGCCCTGCCCTTCGCCATGTGGTTCTTCCTCGGCATCGAGGAACTGCCGCTCGCGGCCGAGGAGTCCCGCAACCCGGCCCGCGACATCCCGCGTGCCGGCCTCTGGGCCCGCGGCACGCTGATCGTCACCGGTCTGATCGTGCTGTTCCTCAACACCGGGGTGCTGGGCGCCGAGGCGACGGGCGGATCGCTCGAGCCGCTGCTCGACGGGTTCCGGGTGATGGTGGGCGACCAGGCGGCCGCGATCCTCGCGCTCCTCGCCCTCGTGGGACTCCTCGCCTCGCTGATGGGCATCATGTTCGCCTACGGCCGCAACATGTACTCGCTCTCGCGCGCCGGCTACTACCCGCGCTGGCTCTCGCTCACGGGCAAGAGCAAGACGCCGTGGGTCGCGCTCGTGGTGGGAGCGGTCATCGGCTTCTTCGCTCTGGTCATCGTGCAGGCGGCGGGGGGCGACGCGAGCCCGGCCGGCGCCATCGTGCTGAACATCGCGGTCTGGGGCGCGGTGCTCGCGTACTTCCTGCAGATGGTGTCGTTCATCATCCTGCGCCGGAAGTTCCCGGATGTGGACCGTCCCTACAAGAGCCCGTGGGGCCTGTTCGGGGCATACTCGGCGGCGATCATCGCGGCGATCGTGTTCGTGGGGCTGCTGTTCAACCCGGCGTACTTCCTCGCGATCGTGGCGATCATCGCGGTCTACGCGATCATCTTCATCGGCTTCGCCGTCTACGGCCGTAAGCGTCTGGTGCTCTCGCCCGAAGAGGAGTACGCACTCTCCGGCGGCACGCACGGCAACCCCCAGGCCGAGGGCTACGACACCCTGGAGTCCGAACTCTTCGACAAGTAACCCCCTCCCCGCCCCTGCCCTGCCCTGCCCCCGCCCCCGCCCCGTTCACCGAACCGCCGAGCGCACATCCCGTCGGCGAGCGCATACGCAGGACCATGTGCGCTCGACCACCGGATGTGCGCTCGGCCGCGTTTGAGCGAGGGGGATGGGGGAGCGCGGGGTCAGAGGGGGAGGCGCAGGCAGACGAGGCGCTCGCGGGACTCCCACGACGGTGCGACCTGGAACCCGCGGGCGCGGTAGAGCCCGATGGCGTCGTCGCGCCAGTCCCAGACCGACAGGCGCAGGGATGCCGCACCCACGGCTCGTGCGCGCGTCGCCGCATCCGCCAGCAACGCCGACCCGACGCCCGCACCCCGAGCCCCGGGGTCGACCCAGAGCCGTTTGATCTCCGCGTCACCCGCGGCGTCACCCGCCGCGGCGCCCTCGTCCATGCCCGCGACCCCCGGCGGCACGCGCAGCACCGCCATCCCGAGCGCCTCGTCGCCACGCTCGGCGATCAGCACGCTCGATCCCGCGAAGGCCGCCGCCGGGTCGGCGATCTCGGCCGCATAGGCGGGAGCGAGCGGCCCCTCCGCCTGTAGACCGTGCGCGACCTTCTCCGCCTCGGTGCGGGCGTGATAGGCCGCCAGCAGCGCGGCGACGGCAGCCCGATCGTCGGCGCCGGTATCGACGGCGCGAACGCGGGTCTCGGTGCGGGTCATCCCTCGATTCTCCTCCGCCCGCCCGGTCGGGTTGAATCGAGGGATGGAGTGGCGGATGAGGCAGGCCCTGGCGACGGATGCGACGTGGATCGCCGAACTCCGGGCCGATGTCATGCGCCCCGACCTGGAACGTCTCGAACGGTACGACCCGGTGCGGGTGCGGCGGCGGTTTCTCGACGCGTACGACCCCGCGCACACCTGGGTGATCGTGGCCGACGGCGAGGATGCGGGATCGATCGCGTTGCGCCCCGCATCCGACGGGGTGTGGCTTGAGCACTTCTACCTAGCCGAGGCGCACCAGGGACGCGGGCTCGGCGGACGGGTGCTGATGCGCGTGCTCGCGGGCGCCGACCCCGCGGTCCCCCTGCGGCTCAACGTTCTGCAGGGCAGCCCGGCGCGCCGACTCTACGAGCGCCACGGCTTCGCGTTCGACAGCGAGGACGAGATCGACGTCTTCCTCGTATGGAACGGGGGCACCGAGCCCCTACGGTGAGAGCGTGAACCGTGACCGCATCATCGGAATCGTCCTGGCCGTCGTCGGCCTCATCCTGGCCACGCTGTTCGTGATCTGGGACCTCAACGGCGCCCCGTCGTGGCTGCACTACGTCTCGTGGATCTCCGGCGGCCTCTCGGGCTACGGCCTGGTCCTGGCGCTCGGCAGCAGCCGCACGCGCCGCTGAGCCCGCCGACTACTCGAGCAGGAACTGCGCGGTCGCGCCCGACGGGATGCCGCCGATCGCGACGGCCAGGTGGTACGACGCCCCGCCCGCCGGCGCCTTGGCGCGGTTCGGGTTCTGGCAGGTGTCGACCGAGGAGCGCGTGCGGTCCCAGGTGACGGGCGTCGCGCTCGTCACGCTCTGACCGGCGGCCAGCGTGACGACCATGTCGCTCGGCTCGCTCTGGCAGTCCGTCGAGCGCCACCACGTGTCGTTGCCGCTCGTGATCGTGAACGACTGGCCGGTCGTCCCCACGTTCAGGGTGCAGTCCTCGGCCGAGGTGTTCGTGAGCCGGATCGACAGCTGCGGGTTCTGGTCGGCGGCGTAGCCCGACTGATCCGTCAGCGCTTCGACCGACACGTCCGCGTTGCCACAGGCGGGCAGACCCGCATCCGTCTCGCCTTCCGGCGCGGCGTCGGCGTTCTCGCCCGGAACGGCGTCGGATGCGGCCGGCGCCTCCGACGGCGACGGACTCACCGAGGGGGTCGCCGACGCGGACCGACTGACCTCGGGGGCCGGCGTCGAGGCCTGACTGCGCCAGGGCTGAGCGATGAGCACCCACACGATCGCCACGACGGCGACGACGGCCAACAGCAGCACGAGGCGGCGCCGACGGTAGACGGCCGGCGAGGGGCGACGACGGACAGGGGTGCTCACCCGACCAGGCTAAGCGGCGACGAGCCGAATCAACGGCCCGACGCGCGCACTCCCACCGGGCCTACAGGCGCTTGAGCATCCGCGTGTTGCCCAGGGTGTTGGGCTTCACGTGCGCCAGGTCGAGGAACTCCGCGATGCCCTCGTCGGGGCTGCGGACCAGCTGCGAGTACACGTCCGGATCCACGACGTGCTCCCCGATGGGCGCGAATCCCCGCCGGGTGAAGAAGTCGACCTCGAACGTGAGGCAGAACAGCCGCTCGATGCCGAGGGTGCGGGCGGACTGCTCGAGCGCTTCGACCAGGCCGCGACCCACGCCGCGGTGCAGCCAGCCGTCGTCGACGATGAGGGTGCGGATCTCGCCCAGGTCGTCCCACATGACGTGGAGGGCACCGCATCCGATGAGGCGGCCGTCGGCGTCCTCGGCGACGACGAACTGCTGCACCGCCTCGTAGAGCACGACGATGTCCTTGCCGAGAAGGATGCGGCGCTGCACATAGGGCTCCAGCATCCGATGGATGCCGCGGACGTCTGCCGTCCGCGCGGGCCGCACGGTGAACTCGCTCACCCTGCCACCCTACGCCGGTGCACCGCCGGCCGACCCGCGGGCGCGCGAACGACGAAGGGGCGGATGCCGCAGCATCCGCCCCTCCGTGTCACACTTCGTCGATCAGCCGCCCGCGACGATGTCGGGGGTCGCCGCGATCTCGCCGGCCGGGCCGGCGCCGATGGCGACCGACTCCCCGCGCTGCGAGGTCTCGAAGACGAACTTGCCGTCCTTCGTGTCGACCTTCACGTGATCGCCGGCGTTCAGGCGACCGTGCAGGATCTCCTCGCTCAGCTGGTCCTCGACCTCGCGCTGCATGGCACGACGCAGCGGACGCGCTCCGAGCGTCGGGTCGAACCCGATCTCGATCAGGCGGTCCTTGGCGGCATCCGAGAGCTCGATGGTCAGGTCGCGATCGAGCAGGCGATCGGCCAGACGCTTGGTGAACAGTCCGACGATCTGACGCAGTTCGTCCTTGTTCAGCTGCGGGAAGACGATGACGTCGTCGACGCGGTTGAGGAACTCGGGCTTGAAGTGACGCTTCAGCTCCTCGTCGACCTTGCCCTTCATCCGCTCGTACGTCGTCTGCGCGTTGCCCTCGACCTGGAACCCGACCGGACCGCCGGCGATGGCCGTCGAACCGAGGTTGGTCGTCATGATGATGACGGTGTTCTTGAAGTCGATGACGCGGCCCTGACCATCGGTCAGGCGGCCCTCTTCGAGGATCTGCAGGAGCGAGTTGAAGATGTCCGGGTGAGCCTTCTCGATCTCGTCGAACAGCACGACGGAGAACGGCTTGCGGCGCACCTTCTCGGTGAGCTGCCCGCCCTCTTCGAAGCCGACGAACCCGGGAGGGGCACCGAACAGACGCGACACGGTGTGCTTCTCACCGAACTCGCTCATGTCGAGCGAGATGAGCGCGCCCTCGTCGTCGAACAGGAACTCGGCGAGCGCCTTGGCCAGCTCGGTCTTTCCGACGCCCGTGGGGCCGGCGAAGATGAACGAGCCCGAGGGGCGCTTGGGGTCCTTGAGGCCCGCACGCTGACGGCGGATCGTGCGCGACAGCGCCGCGATCGCCTCCTCTTGGCCGATGACGCGCTGGTGCAGCGCCTTCTCCATGAAGACGAGACGGCTGGTCTCCTCCTCGGTCAGCTTGAAGACCGGGATGCCGGTGGCCTGCGCGAGGACCTCCGCGATCAGACCCTCGTCGACGACGGCGGTCGTTGCGACATCCCCGTTCTTCCACTGCTTCTCGAGACGCAGGCGCTCGGCGAGCAGCGACTTCTCCTCGTCGCGCAGCGACGCGGCCTTCTCGAAGTCCTGCTCCTCGGAGGCGGTCTCCTTCTGCTCGCGCACCTTGGCGATCTTCTCGTCGAACTCTCGCAGCTCGGGCGGGCTCGAGAGGATCGACAGACGCAGACGTGCGCCGGCCTCGTCGATCAGGTCGATGGCCTTGTCGGGCAGGAAGCGGTCCGAAATGTAGCGGTCGGCGAGGTTCGCGGCGGCGACGATGGCGCCGTCCGTGATCTGCACCTTGTGGTGCGCCTCGTACCGGTCGCGCAGCCCCTTCAGGATGTTGATCGCGTGGGGCAGGCTCGGCTCCGCCACCTGGATCGGCTGGAAGCGACGCTCGAGGGCCGCATCCTTCTCGAAGTGCTTGCGGTACTCGTCGAGGGTCGTGGCACCGATCGTCTGCAGCTCTCCGCGGGCGAGGAGCGGTTTGAGGATGGACGCGGCGTCGATCGCACCCTCGGCGGCACCCGCACCCACGAGGGTGTGGATCTCGTCGATGAAGACGATGATGTCGCCGCGGGTGCGGATCTCCTTGGTGACCTTCTTCAGGCGCTCCTCGAAGTCACCGCGGTAGCGGGAACCGGCGATGAGCGAGCCGAGGTCGAGCGAGTAGACCTGCTTGTCCTTCAGCGTCTCGGGCACATCGCCCTTGACGATGGCCTGCGCGAGGCCCTCGACGACGGCCGTCTTGCCGACGCCGGGCTCGCCGATCAGGACGGGGTTGTTCTTGGAGCGACGCGAGAGGATCTGCATCACGCGCTCGATCTCCTTCTCGCGCCCGATGACGGGGTCGAGCTTGTTGTCGCGCGCGGCCTGGGTGAGGTTGCGTCCGAACTGGTCGAGGACGGCCGAACCGCCCTGCGCGCCGGGTGCGCTCTGCTCGCCGGGGCCCGAGGCGACGCCCGCGGGCTCCTTGCCCTGGTAGCCGCTGAGCAGCTGGATGACCTGCTGGCGCACCTTGTTCAGGTCGGCGCCGAGCTTGACGAGCACCTGCGCGGCGACGCCCTCGCCCTCGCGGATGAGACCGAGCAGGATGTGCTCGGTACCGATGTAGTTGTGGCCCAGCTGCAGCGCCTCGCGCAGCGACAGCTCGAGCACCTTCTTGGCACGCGGCGTGAAGGGGATGTGGCCGGTCGGCTGCTGCTGACCCTGGCCGATGATGTCCTGGACCTGCTCGCGCACAGCGTCGAGCGAGATGCCCAGACTCTCGAGCGCCTTGGCGGCGACGCCTTCGCCCTCGTGGATGAGACCGAGCAGGATGTGCTCGGTACCGATGTAGTTGTGGTTGAGCATCTTCGCCTCTTCTTGGGCGAGAACAACCACACGACGGGCTCGGTCCGTGAATCTCTCGAACATCGCGTCCACTCCTCCGGGCGCACTCCTGGCGCCGTACAAAGAGGCTAACCAGCGCACACGGGAGGAGCGCGCGTGTTCGCCGTGGGCGCACGGCATCCGCACTTGCCGAAACAATCCCGGAGGCATATCGTTTGTCGATAACAACGATGATCGATATGGAGGCGACATGCCCGGTCTGCACGCACTCATGCTGTTCGTGATCCTCGGTGGTCCCGTGATCATCGCCGTCGTCCTCTACCGACGATTCGCCGATCGCGCGGCGTCGCTCAGCGGCCGCATCGAGCGGGCGATCGTCTCGCTCGTGGCCGGCGGGGCGCTCATCGCGATCCCCGTGTCGCTGTACGCGATCGTCGCGCGCGGCGTGACCCTGGCCGCCTCCGTCTCGGTCCACGTCGACGGCATCCCGCTCGCCAACGCCGCCTACCCACCGTTCCTCCGCGCCTCGGACGCCCCCGTCGACGCGGGGTACGAATCGGCCTGGGTCGAGGTCGCGAACCTCCCCGGCTACATCCGCACGCTGCTGTGGGTCGAGAGCGCGCTGCCGCTGGTGACGGCCCTGGTGATCGCGGTCGGGGTCGCGTGGCTCGCACTGGCCCTCTTGCGCGGAGATCCCTTCGCCCGCGCCTTCCCTGCCGTGCTCGGCGTCGTGGCGATCGTGATCATCGTCGCCGGTCTCGTCGCGCCCTTCATCGGCGGCATCGCCCGATCCGAGACTGTCCTGTTCCTCGGCCCGCCCGAGCTCATGACAGCCCACGACAACGGCGCGGGCCACACCGAGGGCTTCGTCGGGTTCATGTTCACTCTCGATTTCGCGCCGGTGGCGTGGGGTATGGGGATCGCCCTCGTCTCCGCCGCCTTCAGCATCGGCACCCGGATGCGGCACGACGTCCGAGGTCTCGTATGACCCCCGCCGAGGACGAGGGACCCAGCGGTGTCCACTGCCGGCTCGACGAGCTCCTCGTCGAGCGGGGGATGACGCTCGCCGAGCTCTCGCGGCGCGTCGGGGTCTCGGTCGTCAACCTCTCCGTGCTGAAGAACGACCGCGCCCGCGCCATCCGCTACACGACCCTGTCGGCGATCTGCGAGGCCCTCGACTGCGAGATCGGCGACCTCCTCGTCCGCACCCCCTGACCCCCCGGCGCTGTGCTCCCGTGTTCATTCGTCGCATACGCAGGGTCCGCCAGCGACCCACCGCGCACATGCGACGAGCGAACCCAGGGCCCCGCTCCCCCCTGCTCACTCGTCGCATACGCAGGGTCCGCTAGCCACGCACCGCGCACATGCGACGAGCGAACCCAGGGTGCGGGCGCACCCGCGCCGGCACGGCGCCCCCTCCCACGGGCACCCCCGCGGTGTGCATGCATCCTCTGCCCTGCTTATTCGTCGCATACGCGGGGTCCGCAGACCACCACACCGGGCATATGCGACGAGCGGACAGAGCTGCGCTCGCGCGGACCGCCGTCCACACGAGCCTCGCCCGCGAGTAGCCGTCCCCTGCGGCGTCCTACCCGCCTGCTCACTCGCCGCATCCGCGGGGCCCGGCGGCCATGCGCCGCGTATCTGCGACGAGCGAGGTCAGCTGTGCGCCCGCAGCGCCGCCCGCACACGGGCGGCGAGACGCCCCGGCGCGTCGAAGAGATCGGTCTTCGTGATCCGGATGACGCGCCATCCGGCTGCCGCCAACCGGTCGTATCGCTCGATGTCGGCTGCCCACTGTCGCGGATCGATCACGTGGTGCTCCCCCTCGTACTCGAGGGCGATCTTGAGGTGCGGGTACGCCAGATCGACGCGACCCAACCACCGCCCATCCTCGAAGACATCGACATTGAGCGCAGGTTCGGGCAGGCCCGCATCCACGAGCGTGAGCCGCACCCACGTCTCGGGGCGCGACGCCGAGCCGTCGCGGATGCAGGGAAGCGCGGCTCGCAGCGCGACGATTCCGGGCCGCCGACCGGCGGCGACGGCGGCTTCGAGCTCGGCGTACGTCGCCAGCGCGGGCGGATCGGCGGGATGCTGCGGCCGGCGGATCAGGGCGTCGCCGGCCGCGATGAGGTCGTACGGATGCCGCAGCACCGCCCCGAGCATCACCCAGGTCGCGGCAGGGTCGGCCACACGATGACCCGACTCTTGCAGGACGCGCACCGTGGCCGACCGCGACAGCACGGCGTGGCCACGAACGCCGCGACTTCGGGGACTCCGCCTCGGCCAGAAAACCGATGCGTCGAGCGGCGCGTCCTCACCGACCAGATAGGCCGGGAGCGGGACGCCCCACGCGACGGCGGCCGACACGTGACTGAAGAACTCGCCCTCCTCCATCCGCAACGCGTAGTGAGCCATGCGCTCTTGGTGGAGGCGCTCCGCCCCGGTACCGCTCGGCTCTTCTCTGCGCGCGCGAACTCCGTGAAACGGCCGGATGAGGTCGGTCGCGCCGAGCCGGCCGCGCGATACACCGGCGCGCATCGCATCCGTGACAGAGAAGGCGTCGCCGAGCTCCGGCGGAAGATTTCGTCGCTGCATCCCGGCACTCTGCCCGCGCCGACACCGCCCGCCCGCCCCTCCACAGGCGCCGCACCACGATTCACCCCCTGTGGAGGAGCCAACCCGCACCCCCCTCGCCGCGAATGCAGGGTCGGGGTGACGCCGCCCCGCGTACGCGACGAATGAACAGCAGGAAGCCCTTCGTGCGTCACTCGTCACGAAAGCGGGGTTACGACGCTCCACACACCGCATCTGCGACGAGCGAGCAGGGTCGGGGTGACGCCGCCGTCGCGGCTACGCCGTACCCGCGCAACCTCGTGGAATCCACTCGTCACGAAAGCAGGGTCGCCGCGCCCCACACCCCGCATCTGCGACGAGCGAGCAGGGTTGGAGTGCCGGCGCACGGTTCGCTCGTCACGAAAGCGGGGTTACGGCGCTCCGCACCCCGCTTTTGCGACGAGTGAGCAGGGCAGCGCGGGCCGCGCCGGCTCGCGCGCGAAGGCGGCGCCGCTCGCAGGGCAGCGCCCCCGCGCGCGCCGCGCAGCGCCGCGCCGCGCGCCAAGCGGCACCGCGCAGCACCGCGCGCAGGCGGCAGCCGGCACCGCGCGCGCCCCGCGCGGCGCAGCCGGGGTCAGCCGAGGACGGGGACGCGGGTGCCGGTGAAGGTGTCGCCCTGCAGGACGAGCTCGTACGCCTCGGCGTCGTCGAGCTGCGGGACCACGCCGAGGGTCACGCGCGGGGCCATGTCCATCGTGCAGATGCGGTCGGCCGGCGGGGTGACGAAGGTCACGGTGATCTCGGCGCCCGCGGCTTGCACATCCTCGATGACGGGGGCGCAGGTCGACGAGCCCCACGTGAGCAGCGCGAACGTGCCGTCGTCGTCGACCCATCCGGCGCTCGGGGTGTACTCGGTGGGCGTTCCCGGTCCGGGCTGACCCGCGATCCCGTCGAGGTCGGTGTCGCCGACCGCGCCGCCGTACGTCACCGTGATCTCGAGCTCCTGCGCCGGGTCGACACCCTCGGGAACCCCCACGACCGTCGCGCGCTGCACGTAGTCGGTCGTGCACGCCTGCTCCGTGTCGCCGTCGTTCGGACGGTCGACGAGGGTGACGGTCAGCGCGCCCTGCGCGTCGACCTCGGCGGCCTCGGCGATGGGGATGCAGCCCGAGCTGCCCCAGGTCGTGACGGCGATCGAGCGGCCGCCGTCGAGCCAGGCGGCATCCAGCTCGAGCTCCTCGACATCGGTCGGGGCGGGCGCGCCCGTGCCGGCGCATCCGGTGAGCAGGCCGACAGCCAGCAGGGCGGCTCCGACGGCGGTGGTGACGGTCAGGCGACGGCTCATGATTCCTCCGGTGACGACGCGCGGCGAACCGCGGACAGGGATGCGGCGCCCCCGGCGCCACCCTCAACATCCTGTCGCACGGGCCTGCACGGACCCGGAAAAAGCCGTAACGGCGAGATCACGATCCCGCCCGCGCCGTCACTGCAGCGCGGAGGTGAGACGCGCCAGATTGTCGAGCACGGTCGAGCGGAGGGGCTGCTTCTGCCACTCCTCGAGCGTGAGTTCGCGGCTGAGGCTGCGGTACTTGTCCTCCACACGGCGCATCTCGTCGACGAACTCGCCGCCGCGCACCAGCATCGAGATCTCCATATTGAGACCGAACGAGCGCATGTCCATGTTGCTCGACCCGATGACGGCCACCTCGTCGTCGACGGTCATGGCCTTCGTGTGCAGGATGTAGGGCTTCCGGTACATCCAGATGCGCACGCCCGCCCGCAGCAGCACCTCGTAGTAGCTGCGCTGCGCGTGGTAGACCATCGCCTGATCGCCCTCCTCGGAGACGAACAGCTCGACCTCGATGCCGCGGTGGCAGGCGGTGGTGATCGCGTTGAGGATGGACTCGTCGGGCACGAAGTAGGGGCTGACCAGCACGATCCGCCGCTGGGCGGCATACATGAGGCCGAGGAAGAGCCGCAGGTTGTTCTCGAACTCGAACCCGGGGCCGGACGGCACGATCTGGCAGTCCAGGTCGCCCGTGGAACGGCGCAGGTCGAACTCGTCGACCTCGTCGCTCAGGATCTCGTTCGTCTCGCTGTACCAGTCCGACAGGAAGACCGCGTTGACGCTCTCGACGACGGGCCCTTCCAAGCGCGCCATGAGGTCGACCCAGTGCAGGCCGCGCCGGATGTTCTTGCGCAGGTTGTACGTCGAGTCGGTGACGTTCTGGGAGCCCATGAAGGCGACCGTGCCGTCGATGACGAGGAGCTTGCGGTGGTTGCGGAGGTCGGGGCGCTGGTACTTGCCGCGCAGGGGCTGCACCGGCAGCATGAGGTGCCAGCTGGCCCCCATCGCGTCCAGCCGCTTGAGCGTCTGACGGTAGAACGGCTTGCCGCGGTTGGCCCAGTGGTCGAGCAGCACACGCACCGTCACCCCCCGGGCGGTCGCATCCTCGAGCGCGCGGAAGAAGTTGTCGGTGGCCGCATCCGACTGCAGGATGTAGAACTCCACGTGCACGTACCGTTCGGCCCGGCGGATGGCGCCCGCCATCGCGTCGAGGCTCTCCTGGTAGTCGGAGATCAGGTGGGCGTCGTTGTCGCCCGAAAGCGGCATCGCCCCGAGGTTCGTGTTGAGGCGGACGAGCGAGGTGAACCACTCCGGTGCATCGGGACGCAGGGTGCCGAGGTCGAGATCGGCGGTCGCCTGCTGGATGTACTCGTTGATCGCGCGCTGCTGACGGCGACGCTTCCTCGGCAGTCGCGGCGTGCCGATGATGAGGAACAGGAAGACCCCGACGAACGGGATGAAGTAGATCGCGAGCAGCCACGCCATGGCGGCGGTGGGGCGGCGGTTGCGCGGCACGATGATGACCGCGGCGACACGGATCACGAGATCGAAGACGAAGACCGCGACGAGCCACCACGGATCGTCGAGGTCGATACCGATCTCCAGCATGAACGCTCCCCCGCACTTGTCAGCTCAGCGTAGCGGCCTCTCCGACGCGAGCCGGGACCGAGAAGATCAGCTGTCGGATGCGGCGGCGACCGGGGGAAGGCCGCGCTTCGCGCGTTCCTCGGCCTCGATGCGGGCGTGGACGCGGCGCTCGGTGCGATCCATGCGCACGATCGAGCGGAAGACGAAGAAGAACGCCGCCACGACGACGATGGTGGGCAGGATCGACCACGCGACGGCTACCCAGAAGTTGTCCACCCTCCCATCGTACGCGTCCTGTCCTCCCCACCCCCTGAAAGCCGTCCGCACCCCTGTGAGTTCGGTCGCCGCGCCGACACCCGCGCGCACAGTCGGGGCATGACCACGATCATCAAGGCCGGTACCGCGGCCGACTTCCTCTCTCTCGTGCCGAGCATGCTCGGCTTCACCCCGACGCGCAGCCTCGTGCTCGTGCCGTTCGCCGACAACCGCAGCATCGGCGTGATGCGCGTCGATCTTCCGTCCGCGGGCGCCGATCTGGATGCGGTCGCCTCCACCCTGATCGGCATGCTGTGCCGGGTGCGCGCGTGCGACGGTTACGTCGCCGTCGTGTACGACGCGGATCCGCCCGCAGCACACCCGACGCCCGCCGACCTTCCGCCCGCCGACCGCGGGCGCGGCGGGCCGCCGCACGCCGCTCTGCTGTCGGCGCTCACCGCGCGCGCCGATGCCTGCGGGCTGCGGGTCGTCGATGCGCTGTTCGTGGGGGCGTCGCGCTGGCAGTCGTACCTCGACCCGGCCGCCGGAGCCCCGGTCGCCGATCTGCCGGCAACGGATGCGGCGCCCCCGGTGCCCGACGGCGATCAGCACACCGGCGCGGTCCTGCCCTCGGCCGACCTGGCGGAGCGGGAGCGGGTGGGCACGGCCTTGCGCGAGCTCGACCGCGCGATCCGCTGGCTCGCACCGACCGCCGATGCCGCCGCCCACGCCGAGGAAGGCACCCGCATCCACCCGACGGCGATCGCGAGCACGCTCCTGCTCGAGGACGTCCCCCACCTGTTCGACAGCTTCGTGCGCGACGCATCGCCCATCGACGACCCGGTGCGCGCCGGCGGAGGGAACACCCCGGCGGATGCGGCCCGCCACAGCGCCTACGCCTCTGCCGCGCTGATCTGGTGCCTGGCGCGGCCGGCGCTGCGGGACATCGGTCTGGCCACGTGGGTGCGCGGCATCGACGCGGGCGACGACGCCGTCGAGGCCCAGCAGCGCTGGGAGGACGGCGCGGAGTACCCGGCCGATCTCGCCGCGTGGATGACGGGCGAGGGGGCGCGCCCCGATCCCGAGCGTCTCACCGCGGCTCTCGCGCAGTGCCGCCTCGCGGCGGCCCTCGCCCCGCGCGAGGCCCGGCCGGGTGCACTGTCGGTGTGCGCGTGGCTCGCCTGGGCGCTCGGCCGTTCGTCCCACGCGGGCGCCTACACCGATCTCGCCCGCGAGATCGACCCCGAGCACGGGCTCAGCTGCATCGTGGCGTCGATGGTCGCCGCGAGCTACCTGCCGGACTGGGCGTTCGTGCCGCCGGACGCCCGTCGGCGGCGGATCACTTGACGAGCGGGAAGAGGATGGTCTCGCGGATGCCGAGTCCCGTGATGGCCATGAGCAGCCGGTCGATGCCCATGCCCATGCCGCCCATCGGGGGCATGCCGTGCTCCATGGCGCGCAGGAACTCCTCGTCGATGCGCATGGCCTCGACGTCGCCCCGGGCGGCGAGCTTCGCCTGCTCGACGAAGCGTTCGCGCTGGATGACGGGATCGATGAGCTCGGAGTACCCCGTCGCCAGCTCGAACCCGCGCACGTACAGGTCCCACTTCTCGACCACACCGGGGATCGAGCGGTGCTCGCGCACGAGTGGGCTGGTGTCGATCGGAAAGCCCATGACGAAGGTGGGGCGGGTGAGCGCGCCCTTCACGAAGTGCTCCCAGAGCTCTTCGACGTACTTGCCGTGGGTGGCGTGCGCGGGCTCGTCGACGCCGGATGCGGCAGCGAGCGCGGCGAGCTCGGCCACCGGGGTCTCCGGAGTGATGCGCGGGGCATCGGCGGTGGCCCCGGATGCGGCGAGCGCCTCGTTGAGCGAGTCGTACATCGAGACGCGGTCCCACTCGCCGCCCAGGTCGTACTCGGTGCCGTCGGCCCAGGTCACGACGTGGCCGGCCTCGGGGCGGCCCGCGAGCGTGTTCACCGCGATCGCGGCGTCCTGGATGAGCTCCTGCGTGAGGTCGGCGATGCCGTTGTAGTCGCTGTACGACTGGTAGGCCTCGAGCATCGCGAACTCCGGGCTGTGCGTGGAGTCGGCGCCCTCGTTGCGGAAGTTGCGGTTGATCTCGAACACGCGGTCGAGGCCTCCCACGACGGCGCGCTTGAGGAACAGCTCGGGCGCGATGCGCAGGTACAGCTCGGTGTCGAAGGCGTTCGAGTGCGTCACGAACGGGCGGGCGGAGGCGCCGCCGTGCTGCACCTGCAGCATGGGCGTCTCGACCTCGATGAACTCGTGGCCGGTGAACGTGGCGCGCAGGCTCGCGTTCACGGCGGCGCGCGCACGGACGGTGGCCCGTGCCTGGTCGCGCACGATCAGGTCGAGGAAGCGGGAGCGCACGCGCGTCTCCTCGCTGAGCTCGCCGTGCAGGTTCGGCAACGGCAGCAGCGCCTTCGACGCGATCGCCCAGTCGTCGACCATAATCGACAGCTCGCCGCGGCGACTCGAGATCACCTCGCCGCGCACGTAGACGTGGTCGCCCAGGTCGACGAGTTCCTTCCACCGCTGCAGCGACTCCTCGCCGACGGCGGCGAGCGACACCATGGCCTGGATGCGGCTGCCGTCGCCCGACTGGAGCGACGCGAAGCAGAGCTTGCCGGTGTTGCGGCTGAACACGATCCGGCCGGCGACGCCGGCGGTGACACCGGTCTCGTCGCCCGCGGCCAGGTCGGCGAACCGCGACCGGAGGGCGGGGATGGTGTCGGTGACCGGCACCGAGACCGGGTAGGCGCCACCGGCCGCATCCACGCGTTCTGCGAGGAGACGCTCGCGCTTGGCCAGGCGCACGGCCTTCTGCTCGAAGACGTCCTCGGCGGACGGCTCGGCGGGCACAGCGGAATCGGGCTGAGAGGTCATCGTGGGGGCTCCTCGGAAGTCGTCGACAAGTCTATCCGCGGCGCCTTCCGCACCCGCCCCACCCGGCAGCACCGGCGCCACAGGCGCAAATGCCCGATCAGCGGAGGAAGATGTCGGCGTTGTCGATGAAGCGGTTCTCGCCGATCGAGGCGGCGATGAGTGCGACGGCGGGACCGCGGTAGCCCTCATCGACCGGCAGGAAGGTGGACGGGTCGACCACCGACAGGTACTCGAGCCGGATCCGCGACTCCCCCATGAGGGTCGACTGAGCGGCGGCGATGCAGGCGTCCACGTCGCGATCCGCGTTCGATGCCGCCGCCGCGAGCGCGCGCGGCAGCAGGGCCGCCGCGGCACGGTCGGCGCCGTCCAGCGCGTCGAGGCGTGTCGACACGGGCAGACCGTCGTCGCCCCGCACGGTGTCGACCTCGACGATGTCGACGTCGAAGAAGAGATCCCGCACCATCCGGCGCACGAGGAAGACGCGCTGACGGTCGCGGGCACCGTACACGGCGACATCCGGGCGCACGATCTGAAGGAGCTTGGCTTCGACGGTGAGCAGGCCGTCGAAGTAGAACGGCCGGGTGCGCCCCTCGTACCGGAGCCCCAGGTCTCCGGCGCCCACACGGGTCGTCACGCGTCCGTCGGGAAGGAGCTCCGCCACATCCGGGGCGAAGACGATGTCGACGCCGAGCTCGGAGAGCAGCGCGGCGTCCTCGTCCGGGGTGCGCGGGTAGGCAGCCGCCTCGCCGGCCGTCGCGAAGCGCAGCGGGTTCACGAACGACGACACCACGACGATGTCGGCGTGTTCCCGAGCGGCGCGGATGAGGGCGATGTGGCCGTCGTGCAACGCGCCGATCGTGGAGACCAACGCGACACGGGAACCGGTCGGGGCTGCGGCTCTGGCCTCGGCCAGTCGGGTGCGCAGGCCCGCGATGGTGCGGATCATCCGTCGATCGTATCGCCGAGCACCGGCGGCACGGCGCCACGCGGGTCGGCGCGCGTCAGCGCATCGTCGATCGTGGACCGCACGAGGGCCGACAGGTACCCGCCCGGGTTCTCCACGCCGATGCCGGCGAGGATGCCCGTCGCCTGCCCGATGATCGACCGCGAGAACTCGGTGGCGGTCGCGATGGCCTCGGCGTAGGCCGGGCGATCCGCCTCACGCACGACGACGGGCTCGCATCCCATCTCGACGGCGAGGGCCTGCGCGATGGGCAGCACCGCGGCGGGCGCGGTGACCGCGGCGTACGACGCCGAGAGCTGCCGCAGATCGATCGTCGTGCCGGTGAACGTGATGGCGGGGTGGACGGCGAGCGGGATCGCGCCGCGCGCCTGCGCGGGAGCGAGCACCTCGGTGCCGTAGCCCGGGTCGGTGTGCAGCACGAGCTGGCCGGGCTGCCACGCGCCGAGCTCGGCGAGCCCCGCGACCAGCCCCGCGAGCTCGCCGTGCGGCACGGCGATGACCACGAGCTCGCTGCGCCGTGCGACCTCGGCGGCATCGATGACCGGGACGCCGTGAAGGATGGCGTCGACGCGGTCGGGGTCGGATCCCGGGGTGATGCCGACCAGCGCGTGCCCGGCGCCCGCGAGGGCGGCGGCGATCACGGGTCCCACGCGTCCGGCACCGATCACGCCCACGCCGAGGCGTCCGTCACGATTCATGCGTCGTCCTTTCGTGGCGACTCGGGAAGTGTGTCCGCGGGAGCCTCCGCCGCGGCATCCGCGGGAACGCCGGGAGCATGCGCCCCGGGCTGGACGTCCGCGGGCACGTCCGGTGCCGCGGCCGGGCCGGCGGGCTCCGCCGCGGCGGGCGTGAAGGCCTCGCCCTCCGGCGCCCTGTCGACGACCGACCAGCGGTGCGAACGATCCGTGGCCCCGGTGCGCACGGCCCCGCGCGCCGCCCCGGCGAACAGGTCCTGCGCGAAAGTGCGGTCGAGGACGCCGACGCCCGTGATGACGGTGCCCGCGACGGTGTGCGCACGCAGGTCGGCCACATCGAGTCGCCGCGCGAGCGGCCCCTGGTGCAGCGCCACGCTCTGCATGCGGGCGAGGGGGATGATCGTCACCGAGCGCGACAGCCGTCCGCGCCGCAGGAACAGGGCGGTGGCGGTGAGGGCGGCGCCGTTGCGGCGCCATGAGAGGGGGCGCAGCAGGCGTGCCCGCGCCGGCGTGGTCGTGTACCCCGGCGCTCCGTCGGGGGCGAAGAGCCCCTCGGTGAAGACGAGGCCGCGCTCCTCGTCGTCGAGCCAGGGCAGCAGCAGTCCGATCACGCGCTCGGCGTCGGCCCGGGTGCCGACCGGCAGCACCCGGGTGAAGGCCTCGGTCGCGTCCTGACCCGAGCGCGTGCCCGAGAGCCGGTTGACCGTGATCGTCCACCATCCGGGCCCGCGCCAGAGCAGCGGCTGGCGCACCTGGATGGCGTGCACCCGGCCCGGCGGCAGCGTCTCGGTGACGGTCGTGAACAGCCCGAACACGATGCGTACGCCATGGTCGGTGGGGGCGATCGCGTAGCGGAGCGAACGGGCCGCGGTGCGCACCGTGTACGTGACGAAACCGAGCACCGTCGGCACCAGGGCGAACAGCACCCAGGCCACGCCGGACGAGGCGGCGACGATCATCGCGGCGATGCCGAGCAGCAGGTACAGCGTGGAATCGCGCAGCAGCAGCGATCCGAGCACACGGCCGGGCGGGATCCGGACGACGGACTCCGGCTCGGCGACGGGCTCCTCGACGCCGTCGACGAGGCCCTCCACCGCACGGCTGACCGTGCCGACGGCGCCCTGCCGCCACGGCACCGGAGGCCCGGCGGGGGCCGCCGCGGCGCCGAGCGTCCGGCCCGAGGCCAAGCGCAGGATGTCGCCGCGCACCTGCTCGGCGTTGGATGTCGACAGGTACTCCAGGCGCACGTTGGCGTCGAGCCCGGCACCGACGACCTCGAGCTTGGCCAGCCCCACCAGGCGCGCGACGAGCGGACGGGTGAGGTTCACGCCCTGCACGCGGTCGAGGGGAGCGCGCCGGTTGGTGCGGAAGACCACGCCGCTGCGCACCTCCACGTCGTCGCCCGTGATGCGGAAGGTGTGGAACCGCCACGACGCCCAGAACAGGGCGATCAGCAGCACGAGCGCGCCGAGCACCACGAGGAGGGCGATCAGGATGAGGTCGTGGCTGAGCACGTACTCCACCGGATCGGCGGGCACCTCACCGCTGAAGCCGGGGTCGAGCGCCGGGAAGAAGATCTCGATCAGCCGCTCGCGCAGGTTGGCGATCACGAAGCCGATCACCACGACGAGGAACAGTCCGCCCCGCAGCAATGGGGTGAGCGGATGCAGCCGGTGCCACTCGCCGTCGCTCAGCGAGGAACGCACCACCTCCGCGTCGGGCTGGCTCACAGACCGGTCCGACGCGTCTCGGCGACCTCGATCAGCAGATCGCGCAGTTCCTCGGCACCGTCCTGCGTGAGGCCGGGGAGGACCACGGCGGTCGTCGCGGCGGCCGTCACGAGCTTGAGCTGGGCGATGCCGAACGCGCGGTCGAGAGGACCGTGCGTGATGTCGACGAGCTGCATCCGGCCGTAGGGCACCGCGACGATCCGCTGGAACAGGATGCCGCGGCGCATGACCAGATCGTCCTCGCGCAGCCGATAGCCGAACGCCCGGATCTGCCGGGGCGTGATGATCAGCGACACGACGATGCCGATCAGCACGGCGCCGGCGGCGAACCACACCCAGGGCATGCGGGTGAGGAGGGACACGACCACGGCGGCGGCGACCACGAGCACGAACGACCCGGCGAGCGAGAGGATCTGCACCGTGCGGTAGGCGCGGGCGAGCTGGTGCCACCGGCCGTCTCCGACGAACAGCCCCGACCGTCGCGGCTCGAGGATCGCGTCGAACGTGCCCTCATCGAGGGTCGACGCGGCCGGCGCCTCGGCGTCAGATCGGGGCGAGGGGGTCTCCCCCGACATCCCCGGGACCGGGTTGGTCGTCATCGTCGTCCTTCCGAATGGTGCACAGGCTTTCGGCGGTGAGGGCCGCGGCGACCAGCGCGACGCACGCCACGAGAGTCGCGATCGTCGTCCCGAACGAGCCTACAGACGGCACGACCGGGCGGGTCAGGAGGAAGATCATGAGCCCCAGCGCGAAGCCGCCCATGGCCGCTCCGACGATGCTCGACGCCTTGGCCAGCATCGCGATGCGCACGGCCCGGAACGGGTCGATGGGAGCGGAGCGGCCGCGGCTGGCGCGGCGCACCGGGATCGCCAGCGCGAGCACGAGCGCGCCGAGGAGGGCGAGCAGCACCGGGAGGGTGATGACGGGCGTGAACGTCGCCTGCCCGCTCGCCGTGAGGATCTGGTCGACGAGGAAGCCCACCCCCGCGCCCAGCACGACGGCGATCGCGAGGACCGCGGGGTTCGTGCGCTTCATGACGTTTCCTCACGGGCGGCCGGCAGCTCCGCCACGGGTCCGATGCCGGGCAGGACGGCGTGGGGGTCGAGCGCCAGCCAGGGGCGCAGCACGAAGCTCCGCTCCGCGGCGCGCGGATGCGGCAGCGTCAGCTCGGGCGCATCGCTGCGCACGTCGCCGTAGGCGATCAGGTCGAGATCCAGCGTCCGGTCGCCCCAGCGCTCCCGGCGTTCGCGGCCGTGGTCGGCCTCGATCCGGTGCAGGAACGACAGCAGGACCGACGGCGCCAGCCGGGTCTCGGCCAGGGCGACGGTGTTGAGGTAGGCGGGGGCGTCCTCATCCGGACCGTCGAGGCGGATGGCGACCGACTCGATCATCGGCCCCACCCGCACGCCCGTGGTGAGCGGCAGGCGGTGGAGGTCGGCGACGGCGGCGGCCATGAGCGCCGCCCGATCGCCCAGGTTGGAGCCGAGGGCGATGACGACCGTCGTGGGTGACGTGGATGCGGCGGGCCCGGTGGCCACGCCCTGCGCGAGACGACGGTTCACAGCTGACCCCTCTCGCGGGTGATGCAGACGCTCACGTCGGTGAACGGCACCGTGATCGGCGCCGACGGCTTGTGCACCGTCACGGTCACCCGTGCCACCGCGGGACGCGCCAGGACGACGCCGGCGATGCGGGCGGCGAGAGTCTCGATCAGATCGACCGGCTCGCCCTCGACCACCGCGACGACGTCGTCGGCCACCTCGCCGTAGTGCACCGTGTCGCGCACGTCGTCGGAGCGCGCGGCCGGGGCGAGGTCGACGTGCAGCGTCAGATCGACGATGAAGTCCTGCCCGTCCCGCTTCTCGTCGGCGTAGACGCCGTGGAACCCGCGTCCGCGCAGGCCCGTGAGGGTGATCGTGTCGCTCATGCGCTCACCCCGCGCCAGGCGCGCGCCACCGCGAGCGCGTCTCGGGTCGCGACGACATCGTGCACGCGCACGCCCCAGACGCCCTCGCGCGCGGCGAGAGCGCTCGTGACGGCGGTGGCGAGGTCCAACCGTGCGGTGTCCTCCGGCTCGGCACCGATGGCGTCGCGCAGGAAGCGCTTGCGGGAGGTGCCCACGAGCAGGCGCGGCCCGAGCCCGTCGAGCTCGCGCAGCGATCGCAGGACGTCCCAGTTCTGCTCGGCGCGCTTGGCGAAGCCGATGCCCGGGTCGAGCACGATCCGCGTCGGGGGGATGCCCGCCGCGGCGGCGGCCTCGATGCGGCCGATGAGCTCCGACATGACCTCGCGACGCACGTCGCGGTACTGCGCGGCGGCGTACATCTGGTCGGACGGCCCGCGCCAGTGCCCCAGCACGATGTCGGCGGGCGAGTCGGCGACCACATCCAGCATCGCCGGGTCGGCGAGTCCGCCGGAGACGTCGTTCACGATCCGGGCGCCCGCCGCGATCGCCGCCGCCGCCGTGGACGCGTTCATGGTGTCGATGCTCACGCGCGCGCCGCTCTCGACGAGGGCGTGGATGACGGGGACGACGCGCTCCTGCTCGACCTCGACCGGCACGCGCGCAGCACCCGGGCGGGTGGACTCCCCGCCGACGTCGAGGATCGCGGCGCCCTGGGCGAGCAGCGTGAGCCCGTGGGTCACGGCCGCAGCGGGATCGAGGAACCGCCCGCCGTCGCTGAACGAGTCGGGGGTGACGTTGACGATGCCCATGATGAGGGTGCTCACGCGGCCCTCCCCGCCATGAGCGCCATGAGCTCGGCCCGCGCCGCCGGCTCGGCCAGCTCACCGCGCGCGGCGATGGTCACCGTGCTCGCGTCGGGCTGGCGCCCGCCGCGCATCGTGACGCATTCGTGCACGGCGTCGAGCACGACGAGCACGCCCCGGGTGTCGAGGGAGTGCGCGATCGTGTCGGCGACCTGCTCACCCAGGCGCTCCTGCACCTGCGGCCGGGCCGCGAGGATGTCGACGACGCGGGGCAACGCGCCGAGGCCGACGACCTGCTCGCCCGGCAGGTAGGCGATGTGCGCGCGACCCGCGAACGGCAGCAGGTGGTGCTCGCACACGGAGCGGAAGCGGATGTCGCGCAGCATGACCGCTCCCGACGGCAGCGTCTCGGGCGCGGGTCCCCGCGCGATCGAGATGGTGCGGGCGAGCGGCGCCGCGGCATCCTCGCCCACGCCGGCGAAGATCTCGGCGTAGAGCTCGGCGACCCGCTCCGGGGTCTGCGTCAGCCCCGGGCGGTCGGGGTCCTCGCCGATCGCCGTCAGCAGCTCACGCACGAGCGCGGCGATGCGTATCCGGTCCAGGCCCACGGCCCGAGCCTACGCGGTCGCGGGTCGCGCCTGTCCGGACGGCTGGCGCTGGGTGGCCGGGGCCGTCGCGGTGGCGTCGGCCTCGGTCTGCGCCGCGACGGATGCTGCCTCGGCGCGACGCGGCACGTCGACCGGGGGCAGCGCCGACACGGGACGCTCCGAGCTCGACAGCCACTGCGGACGCGGCGGGAGGCGCTTGACGTCGCGAAAGATCTCGGCGAGCTCGAGGTGGTCGAGCGTCTCCTTCTCGAGCAGCACGAGCGCGAGCTTGTCGAGCACGTCGCGGTTGTCGTTGATCACCTGGTAGGCCTCGTTGTGGGCCTGCTCGATGAGCGCACGCACCTGCACGTCGACCCGTTCGGCCACGCGCTCGCTGAAGTCACGGCCGTGACCCATGTCGCGGCCCATGAAGACCTCGCCCGACGAGGCGCCGAGCTTGACCGGACCGACATCCGTGGTCATGCCGTATTCGGTGACCATCTTGCGGGCGATGTTGGTGGCCTTCTCGATGTCGTTCGACGCGCCCGTGGTGGGGTCGTGGAACACGATCTCCTCCGCGACGCGGCCGCCCATGGCGTAGGTCAGCTGGTCCTGCAGCTCATTGCGGGTGACCGAGTACTTGTCATCCAGCGGCAGCACCATCGTGTAGCCGAGCGCCTTGCCACGGGGAAGGATCGTGACCTTCGTGACGGGGTCGGTGTGGTTCATCGCGGCCGCGGCGAGGGCGTGACCGCCCTCGTGGTAGGCCGTGATCAGCTTCTCCTTGTCGCGCATGACGCGCGTGCGGCGCTGCGGACCGGCGATGACGCGGTCGATGGCCTCATCCAGCGCGCGGTTGTCGATCAGCTGCGCGTCGGAGCGGGCCGTGAGCAGAGCGGCCTCGTTGAGCACGTTGGCGAGGTCTGCACCCGTGAAGCCGGGGGTCTTGCGGGCGACGACCTCGAGGTCGACGCCGTCGGCGAGCGGCTTGCCGCGGCCGTGGACCTCGAGGATGCGCTTGCGCCCCTGCAGGTCGGGCGCGTCCACGCCGATCTGACGGTCGAAGCGGCCCGGGCGCAGCAGCGCGGGGTCGAGGATGTCGGGGCGGTTCGTCGCCGCGATCACGATGACGTTGACCTTGGGGTCGAAGCCGTCCATCTCGACCAGCATCTGGTTGAGGGTCTGCTCGCGCTCGTCGTGCCCGCCGCCCATGCCGGCGCCGCGGTGGCGCCCGACGGCGTCGATCTCATCGATGAAGATGATCGCGGGGCTGGACTCCTTGGCCTGGTTGAACAGGTCGCGCACGCGGCTCGCACCGACGCCGACGAACATCTCGACGAAGTCGGAGCCCGAGATCGAGTAGAACGGCACACCGGCTTCACCGGCGACGGCGCGCGCCAGCAGGGTCTTACCCGTTCCGGGAGGGCCGTACAGCAGCACGCCCTTGGGGATGCGGGCGCCCAGCGCCTGGAACTTGGTGGGGTCCTTGAGGAAGTCCTTGATCTCCTCGAGCTCCTCGATGGCCTCGTCGGCGCCGGCCACATCCTGGAACGTGACGGTTGGGGACTCCTTGCTCACGAGTTTGGCCTTGGACTTGCCGAACTGCATGACCTTGCTGCCGCCGCCCTGGGCGGACGAGATGAGGAACCAGAAGATGAGACCGAGGAGGAGGATCGGCAGCAGCAGCGAGAGCAGGCCGTCGAACCAGGTGGCGCGCGGCACGATGTCGTTGTAGCCGTCGCTGGGGTTGGCGCTGTCGATGGCGGAGACGACCTCGTCTGCGCGGGCGCCCACGTAGTAGAACTGCACGTCCGTCGCGCCCTCGTAGGCCGACGACAGCTTCAGGTCGACGCGCTGGTCGCCGTCCGTGTTGGTCGCCTCGACGACGGTGTCACCGCTGAGCAGTTCGAGTCCCTGCTGGGTGGTGATCTGCTTCGCGGCGCCGAGGCTGGAGATCAGCGAGAAGCCGACGATGAGGAAGAGCCCGATCACGAGGACGTAGATGAGCGGGTTGCGCGAGAGCTTCTTGAAGTCCATGTGCGGGGCGGCCCCCGGCCCTTTCGTCGACATACCGCCTCCCAGGCGGTCGTTTCAGGGTAGCGCGGGCTCGCTATGCGGGATCTGTGCATTCGCCCACGGCGTACAGTGCGCCGCCCGCCGGGCTCGCCGGGTAGGCGGCGCGTCAGGAGTAGACGTGGGGCGCGAGCACCGCGACATCGCGCAGATTGCGGTAGCGCTCTGCGTAGTCGAGGCCGTAGCCCACGACGAATTCGTTGGGGATGTCGAAGCCCACGTACCGGCAGTCGACCTGCACCTTGGCGGCCTCGGGCTTGCGGAACAGCGCGAACACCTCGACCGAGGCGGCGCCGCGGGCGTCGAAGTTCTCGAGCAGCCAGCTGAGGGTCAGACCGGAGTCGATGATGTCCTCGACGATCAGCACGTGCTTGTTGTGGATGTCGGTGTCGAGGTCCTTGCGGATCTGCACCACGCCGCTGGAGCGCGTGCCCGTGCCGTACGACGAGACGGCCATCCAGTCCATCGGGGCGAGCACCGGGAGAGCCCGCGAGAAGTCGGCCATGACCATGATGGCGCCCTTCAGCACCCCCACGAGGACGAGGTCCTTGCCCTCGTAGTCGGCGGCGACCTGGGCCGCGATCTCCTCGAGCTTCGCGAGGATCTGCTCCTCGGTCGCCAGAACGGTCGTGAGGTCGTCGGCGATGTCCGCTGCGCGCATGGTTCGAGTCTAAGCGGCGTCGTCCGCGGCACCATCCGGGTCGACCGCCGCGGTGAACACGATGCGGCCGCTCTCGCGGTGCGCCCGGCATCCGGGCAGGTCGAGCGGGCCCTGCCCGTGCCAGTCGGTGACGAGTCGGGCCACCTCGAGGGTCTGCACCCGGGTGAGCGAGACGTGGAACTCGCTGGCCACGACGTGCCGGATGATGCGGTGGCGCAGCGCCGCCGGGTTGGCGGCGAGGGCCGCGACCGACACCGCGATGCCCGCCTCCGCGGGCTCGACGATGTCCTCGATCGTCTCCTCGATCATCTCGGCGAACGCCTCGGCGTCTTCGCGCAGCTGTTCGGCCGTGCGGGCGAGGGCCTCGGCGATGCCCGGCCCGAGCTCGCGCTCGAGCACCGGCAGCACCGCGTGCCGCACGCGCACCCGGGCGAACCGCGGATCGTCGTTGTGCGGGTCGTGCCAGGGCTCGAGCCCCGCGGCGGCCGCCGCCGCGCGCGTGGTCGCACGGTGGACCCCGAGCAGCGGCCGGAGCCAGGTGACGTCGCCGTCGGCGCGGGCCGGCCGCATCCCGCCGAGACTCGTCGCGCCGGCGCCGCGGGCGAGTCCGAGCAGCACCGATTCGGCCTGGTCGTCGAGGGTGTGGGCCAGCAGCACGGCCTGCGCGCCGTCGGCGCGGGCGGCGTCGCGGAGGGCGTCGTACCGCGCGGCGCGGGCCGCCCCCTCGGGGCCGTCGCCGTCTGCGGTCACGGCGACGCGCACCACCTGCGACGCGAGGCCCAGGTCGCGGACGACGCCGGCGGCGGTGCGCGCCACCGCGTCCGATCCGTCCTGGAGGCCGTGATCGACCGTCACCGCCGTGGCCGTGATGTCGAGCTTGGGCGCTTCGAACGCGACGGCCGCGGCCAGGGCGAGCGAGTCGGCGCCGCCGGAGACCGCGACGATCACGCGCTCCCCCGCGCGCGCAGCGAGCGCCTCGCGAACCGCCCGGCGGAGCTCGGCGGTGGCGGGGTCGAGTCCGGGACGCATAGCGCCCACGCTACCCGCGGCGGGGTGCGCGCTCGGAGCGGAACAACGGCCCCGGCTAGGCTGGGGGGCGACATCCCACATCCTTCGAAGGAGCACACGTATGGGCGCATACGACGCCGTCATCGAGATCCCGCGCGGCAGCCAGGTGAAGTACGAGGTCGACCACGGCACCGGGCGGGTGTTCCTGGACCGCGTGCTGTTCACGCCCATGGGCTACCCCAGCAACTACGGGTTCTTCGAGAACACCCTCGGCGAGGACGGCGACCCGCTCGACGTGCTGGTGCTGCTCGACCGCGACATCTACCCCGGAGTCCTCGCCAAGGTGCGGCCCGTCGCCGTGCTGAAGATGAGCGACGAGGCCGGCGGTGACGACAAGGTCGTCGCCGTGCTGGCGAAGGACCCGCGCTGGGCCCACATCCAGGACGTCGACGACATCGACGAGTGGACCAAGAACGAGATCGGTCACTTCTTCGAGCACTACAAGGACCTGGAGCCCAACAAGTGGGTCAAGGTCGACGAGTGGGCGAACGCCGCCGAGGCCGAGCGCCTGGTCGGCGAGGCGTTCACGCGCTTCGAGGAGCACGAGGGTCAGACGAAGACCCAGGGTGAGGGCGCTGCGCCCAACACGCTCTGAGCGCTCTTCGCAAACGAGAGAGGGAGCGGATGCCGGTGGCATCCGCTCCCTCTCTCGTTGCGTAGAACGGGTGTCGCGCGGGTCAGAACCCCACGCCGCGCGCGGCCATGAAGGGGCGCGGGTTGGTGGGGCTGCCGTTGACGTAGACCTCGAAGTGCAGGTGGCAGCCGAACGAGTTGCCGGTGTTGCCGACGCTCGCGATGACCTGGCCGGCGTTGACCCACTGGCCGCGAGAGACCCGGATGCCGCCGCCGACGATGTGGGCGTAGCCGGTGGCGATGCCGCCGCCGTGCTCGACGCGCACGAAGTTGCCGTAACCGCCGTTGGGGCCCGCGAAGCTCACGGTGCCCGACGAAGCCGCGTAGATGTTGCCCCAGCATCCGGCGCCGAAGTCGGTGCCGTAGTGGGTGCTGCTGGCGCAGTAGCTGGGCCCGCACTGCGAGTAGCGGGGGCCGTACTCGGAGGTGATGTTGCCGCCCGCGGGGCGCACCCATCCCGAGCCGGATCCGGTGCCTCCACCGCCTCCGCCACCGCCGCCGGTGGAGGGCGGGGGGTTGTTCTTGGCGGCCTCGGCGGCGGCTGCGGCAGCCGCGGCCGCTGCCGCAGCGGCTGCCCGGCGGGCCTCTTCGTCGCGGCGCTTCTGCTCCTCGACACCGGCCTGGTAGTCCTGGATGGTCTTGGCCGTCGTGTCTTTGAGCGCGGCGAGCTGCGCCTCGAGGGTACCGAGGTTCGCGGTCTGCGCGTCGAGCGCGGCCTGCGCGGCGTCGGCGGCGGCCTGCGCCTCCTGCATCGCGATGTCTGCGGCCTGCTGCAGCTTGTCGCGCTCTTCGCGGGCCGACTTGGCCTGGTCGGAGAGGACCTGGGCCAGGTTCCGCGCTGCGACGGCATCGGCGTAGACGGCCTGGTTGCGATCGAGCAGCTTGTCCATCGTGCCGAGACGCTCGAGCAGGTCGTCGGCGCCCGCGGCGGAGCCCGCGAAGAAGAGCTGCAGCGACGCGTCCTCGCCACCGGTGCGGTAGAGCTGAGCGGCGACGCGGCCGGCCTTGTTGGCGGCGCTCGTGGCGTTGGCGGATTCGCTGTCGGCCTGCGTCTGCAGGTCGGTGGCGCGCTGGGAGGCGTCGAAGAACGCCTGCTGCGCGGCGAAGTACTCGTCCGACTTCGTCTGCGCGATGGCCTGCTTGTTGGCGACGTCGGCCTGCAGCTGGGCGATCAAGCCCTCGATGCGAGAGATCTCGGCGTTCTTCGCGGCCTCGTTGTTCTTGGCGCGCTGCACGTCGTCCCACGACGGGTAGCCCTCGATCGCGAACGCGCGGGGCACGAGCGGACCGGCGATGGCGGCGAGCCCGACGACACCCAGGGCTCCGACGCCGATAGCGGCTCGGCGCGAGAGATCGGGCCACAAGAACCGTCGCTCGCGGGGGGTCGGAGCGCAATCGCAGTCCTCCGACGCCTGATACAGATCTTCGGCAGTCACGAATGCCCCTCGTTCACCGGCGCAACACAGACAACAGTAACAACATCAGTCACAGAAGCAACGGTTTCTCGGATGTGGATGCGGGTGCGCCCGCGCCATCTTCTCCCCGTCCGGCACCACTGTCCACGACCGACGCGCGGGCGGAGCCGATCCCGATTGGCGATTTGTGCGGAGCATGCGTATGCTTGCTCTTCGGTAAGCGTGAGCCCCTCGGGTTCATCCGGCCCCATCGTTTAGCGGCCTAGGACGCCGCCCTTTCACGGCGGTAGCACGGGTTCGAATCCCGTTGGGGTCACACAACCGGATACAATTAAATACGCATGGCCCTGTAGCGCAGTTGGTTAGCGTGCCGCCCTGTCACGGCGGAGGTCGCGGGTTCAAGTCCCGTCAGGGTCGCTCTGAGCGACGGGCCCTTTTTCGAGAGGGCCTTTCGTTTAGCACGCGGCATCGCGTCGTTCGCGATACGGATGCCGCGCGGCTCTGTAGCTCAGTTGGTAGAGCGCACGACTGAAAATCGTGAGGTCACGGGATCGACGCCCGTCGGAGCCACACGGATGACCGTTACAGTCATCCCAGAAACCCTCGCCTAGCTTCTACATGGCGGGGGTTTTGCTTTGCACTGGTGCGAGCAGGTTTCGGTGAGGTTCTCCAGCAATCGGAACCCCGCGTGTTCGACCGAGCGAAGCGACATGAGACGCTCCGATCGATGACGCAGGTGACGCCTGCCGAGTAGGTTGGGCCGGTCTGGGGCCGGTTGGCACCTGAACTCGCACGGTGACGCGTCTAGGAATCGTCGCCTATCGGAGGAAACGACTCTCTCGGCACCGCAGCCAGAATTTCTGTCGCTAGTGTTCGACCGTGGATGCGGACGAACTCACGGCCCTGGCGACGGTGATCAGCGTCGCCGTAGCGCTGTTGTTCGGAGCCGCCGGTCTTAGTGTCGGAATCGTGGGGCTAGTGCAAGCGCGCAGAGCTAGAGCAGCCGCGATCGGGGCGAACAAGATCGCCGAAAAGGCGAACGAGATCGCGAACGAGGCCAACAGAATTGCCGAGACCGCGAACGGCACCATCAATCAGCAGGCAGCTCGCGATACGGAACGTTCGGATGTCGCGTAGGAGTGGCGCTGGGATAGCGCGGCTCAGAGCCACCACGTCATCATCCAGAACATCGGCAAGAGCCCGGCGAACGATGTCGTCGCTCAGTTCTTCTTCGAGGGTGACGTCGAAGCTAATCCACCGATGAGTGTGGCCGGGCGGGAGGAATTTCATCTGGAGATACCGACGCTTGCGGATCGACGCAAGTTCGCAGTCGAGTCGGAACGAACATCGGTCGAGTGGGCTGTTGCCCAGCGCCTCGCGCAGGCGATTCCGATACCGCCACAAGGCACTGCACGAGTACGACTTCGAGTGACTTGGGTGACGCCCCTGGGAACACCGAAGTTGTTTGACTCCGGCTACAGCGACGAGTCTCTGTTGCACAACGCGCACTGACTACCTCCGCCGGTGCACTGCTCGAGAGATGCCCAACCGGGACGCCCGTCCCCCGAAAGTCAACGTCATCCCACGGGCGCGCTCTCTTCACCTAGTCCGTGGAGGGCACGTCGCCGGAGACCAGTTCCGATGCAGACCGCTCGGCGATACGGAGTAGCAGGTCGGCCAGATGAATGATGTCCGCCGCCTCCGTCGGATTGTCGAAGTGAACAATCCGGTGGCTTGCGGGGTTCTTGAAGGCGCCGATGGTTCCCGCGTACAAGGACTGAATCGCCTGACGCTCGGCTGGAACGCCGGCGCTGGCGAGGGGGCCTGTGTCGGGATTGAAGGCGTTCCTCATCATCACAACGCCATAGCTGTCCGGCCCGTAGTTAGCGAGATCCCTGACGCGAACTTCGACCTGGTGGGTAGCCGCAAAGACTGCGGTTTGGTAGCTTCCCCGCTCAAAGAGCAGTCGAGCCTCAAGCAGCGCAGGATGCAGGTCTGCATGCAGCCGATATGCCGCTTCAGCGGGTCCGACGTCGCCCGATTCCGCCGCCGCGCGTCCGGCTGAAGTCAGTCGATACTCGCCTGTTGCGCTACTGTTCTCCGCGGCCGGGCCAAGCAAACCCCGCGACAGCAACCAGCCAAACGCGTCTGCGAGTACCTGCGAGAGGTTCAGCTCTTCGTACTCGCGAGGCATCGCCCGACGTCCCCCGATGCGCGGGACTTGTTCTCGGATGCTTGCCTCTGCATAGGCGCGATAGTTCGGGACCGACCACTCGTTTCTGCCTGAGTCCAGCATCGACCTGGCTACCAGCAGCCCAAGTTCCGATGGTGACATCTTGTTCAAAGCGTCGACGGCCACCGACGTAACTCCGGCCAGGGTCACCCGCATCGGTTCTTCGGTCGTATCGCCCACGCTCGTCCCGTTCCTAGTCCCTGGTTTACGAGTGCCGGAGTCTACCGTCGAGCTGGGCGTTGGCAGGAGTCCCGAGCCTGCACTCGCGAGTACCCGGTGCTATCCGGGCCCGGAGATCCCCCGGCACTAGACGGCTCGGGACAGAAAGTGAGATGATTGCCGGTTCGCTACCGGGAGGTGCACAAGGACGACAAGGGTCAGAACGAGGACTGGGACGGCATCATCCGGAAGATGATCGCCGATGCCACAGAGAGCGCGCCGACAGAACCCGGCGTGCACAAGATGCCCTGCGGAGAGTGCATCGTCGACTTCTTCCTCAACGCTGAGGGTCAAGAGCGGTGGCTCGTCGCCGGCGACGCACGCTCCTACACTCGCGAGACGGTCGCGATCGCACGTCACGGCGAGCACCCGTGGCAACGGCTCTACACCCTCGAGGATGCCGCGAAGGAGATCTCGAAGCTTGCGGAGAGCCAAGGTACAGACGTCCACACCGTGCTCGATGGTTTGGCCGATGCGATTGACGGGCGGGGGGCTCGGCGGGTCGCGCGGGAGCGGAGGGATCTGCCAACCGAATCCCTCAGCAACGTCGCCGAACGCTTCGGTGTCGATCTGGAAGGCCTGTAAACACGATCATCGACGAGGTCGCTCGGGCACAACGGGCTACCCTCCCGCGGCGCCGTCGCCACTGCCTCTTGCCTCGACGTAGCTGTATATGCGGCTGTACTGCTCCTCGTCAATCAGATCGATGATGAACGCGTATGTGACCACCTCGAAGCTGTTGTCGCGGAGTTCCCACCAGCAACGCGGCGATCAGCTCATCGACCGAGATCTCTCCGTGTTGAGCCTGACGCACAAGGTCCATGGCGGTCGTTGGTTCGGCCATCTGTTAGCCCTCCGGTCCCGCCCTGTTCGACGCGAGTCGCGACGGTACCGCTCTAGTCCCTTGGCGATGGCAGAGTGTTGGCCGACCTGCTCAGCCAGAGTCTCGGCTTCGCTGCCGGGCCCTGTGGCCCCCTCGTCGGCGAGCCGGACCAGAGCACGGCCCGCCATCTCACGACTGTCGTCGATGGCACTAGCTACCGCGACTCCCACGAGTTGGTGGCGCCTTCTATTCTCTGGATGCGCTCCCTGACGGCGGCGTCGCCAGTGCGGCGCAGGCGCCAGCGACGAGGGCAGAGGCGAAGCCATGAAGTCGTTTCATGATGCTGATTCCTTCCGAGAGCTACGCCGCTGGGTCCGCGGCGCACGAGGTGGGCGGGGTTGACGCTCTTCCGGCGCGGGCGCTTCGGGGATGACGACAGGGATCCGCCGCGGTGCGGCAAACCGGGACGCGACGTGACGGATCATGTCGTCGGTGATCACGCCGGCACGAACACGTTCCGGAGGGCTGCCGTCTTCGGGCAACACGTACGCGACACCGGGGGTCGCGGGCGAGATCTCGTGACAGCGAGCACCCGCAGCGACTGCCCCATCACCGAGCACCATCGCGGTCTCCATGCGGTCGCGAAGGCGGAGTCCGACGGTCTGCGTGAAGAGGCCCCGGGCTGGCAGCGTCTCCTTTCGAGGGTCTTGGAGGCAGGCGAACACAATGAACCCGACCGCCCGCCCCTGAGAGGCGAGCGTCGCGAGTGCGGCATTGGCTCGCCGGAGCAGATCGCGATCGGTCTCGTAGGCGGTGAGGGCAGCGAGCTCGTCGATCAGCACCACGACCGTCGGGCTCTCGGTGCTCGGGGTGTGTTGCCGGGTCTTGCCTGCGAGCTCGTTCGCGCGTTGCTGCATCGCGGCTACGGCATCCTCGAGAAGGATGACCGAGCGCTCAGCGTCGGCAGCGAAGCGTGTCAGCAACGCGCGACCGAGGGCGAGCTCCATTCCGCCCTTGCGGTCGATCCCCCAGACCTCGACGAGGCCACGGTGGATCGGCTCGGCCAGCCCCAGGAGGAGCCCCCAGACGAGTGAGGCTTTGCCGCTTCCAGATGAGCCGGCGACGAGCGTGTGGGGTCCGAGGCGCAGCGACCACAGCGAGCCGGTTGCATCCTTGCCCATGGCAACGGTCTTCCCATCCCAAGCAGCAGGCAGCTCGAGGCTGAACGGATGCTCGAGCGCATCGGCGTATTCGAGTCGCAGCACCAGCGCACCGATCTGCTCGCCGTGAACGGTCGCGCGGCGGGCCGCGAACGCCTGTGCGAGGAGGTCGGCCTGAGCTTGTAGATGCTCGCGACCGAGGCCCTGTGGGAGGGCGACACCGACGACGCATGTCCAGCCGTCCCAAACAGGGCTACTGATCGCAGGGACCACCGCACCGTTCGTGGTGGAACCCTGAACGCCGAGGCCGACTCTCGTTGCGACGGCAGCCCAACTCGAGAGGACGTTGCGAGAGACGTCGCGCTTCCATTTCTCATCCGACCGTCGGGGCATCCGACGCGCCGTGGTCGCAAACCAGAGACCTAGGAGGGCGGCCACCGCGAGGCATCCGACGGTGAACGCGACCTGCACGGCCGGCACCGGAGGGAACCACGACAGGATCAGGACGAGCGCGGCGATCCACCACCAGCGGCGGAACAGGAGGCCGATCTCGTCGCCCCAGCTGCGCAACTCTCGCGGGAGGGCGGATCGCATTACTCGGCACCCCGCGGCTTGGGCGCCGGCTTCATCTCGCGCGCCCGGAGTGAATAGGCAACGCGAGGGCGGCCCTGCCCCTCCTTGACGTACGGCGTCACGGTGAGTCCCTCGAACACGGCCGGGCGGAACGGCAGCCCGTTGAGCTCGGGCGGCAGCTGGGGCTCGGAGATGCTCGCGATCTTGACCGTGACCTCGCCCTGCCCCTTCCGCGCATCGGGGTCGGCGTCGATAACGCGGACCTGCCAGAGGGGGTGGCCGGAGTTCTTGTCGAGGTCTTGCCCCTGCCGTTCGCCGTCGTCGGACCACTTGACGATGGGTTCGACCTCGCCCACGACGAACGCGCCGCGCGGGAAGAAAGCCTCGAAGTTGACCGGGATTGCTGACTGGATTGCCATTGCTAGTTCCTCTCAACTGGTGAACGTTTCGCTCACGGCAACAGCATTGCACTTCTTTGCTCATCCAGTCAACTTTTTTCTCACTCACCACCTTTCGTGTCTGTCTGCGACGAAAAACAGCACACGAGTAAGCTCGGAGGCGTGGGAGGGCCAACGTGAACGATCTGCCGGCAGTGCCGATGTGGGGCGTCGTTCCCGAGCCCGTGCGCAACGTGCTGCAGCGACTCAAGGAGCGAGCAGCGGCAGGCGTCGACGTCATGGACACTCAAAAGGTCGGCGGCGCGACTCCGCGGAACCATGACGACGCGTTCCTGCAGATGTCATGGGCAGCGGAAGCTGCCGATCGTGCGACCCGCGATTACCGAAGCGTCTTCAACGCCTACACGCACAAGTTCCATCAGCCGAAGCCTCCGATCGGTGAACTCGCCGCCATGCAGGGCGCGATCACTCAGTCGTTTGCGAAGCGATACACGCCGAAGACCGTCGAGGCGATCGAGGCTCTGCTCTCCGAGGAGCCAGACCTCGACGCGATTCGCACGGGCATCCGAGCGCTTGGCTTCAAGGACCTTCGCGGAATCTCCGAAGCGCTCGACCGCGCGATGGAAGTCGCCGAGGCCGAGCGAGGATTCCAGCCCTGGCTGCCGGCCGCAGACAAGGCCCGCGCTACAAGCCGCGCTCTGCAGGACCTCGGCGACGAAGAGCTGTGAGAACTTTCTTTACTCGTTCAAGGCCGGCCTCCGGCCGGCGGAGTGCGCGCAGCGCTGCGGTGCGTCCGGTCCTCGCTCCGCTGCGGTCCGGGCGCTCCTCGGCCGCACCCACCCCACAACTCGCGCCTCTAACGTTGGCGCACCTCAGTGGTCTGACCGAAAGGAGCGCCGGTGTCACGATTGTCTGACCTGCTGCGCACGCTGGAACAGCTCGATCCGAAGCTCGCGAAGGATCTCGATGACGAGATCCGGCCACTTCAGAAGCGGCTGCCGTTCGGCCTGAACTTCGAGCGTCACGCGCCCGAGGCGGTCGAACTGGCAGGGCATCGCATCCGCAAGGGCAACAAGGTCCGTGTGCTCCCACCCCGGGGCTCGGCCGAGCGTGGCGACCAGCGCCTCTGGCAGGTCGACTCGATCAACGGCGGCATCGCCGAGGTCTCGACACCGAACGGTGAGGACCGCGATGCGCAGTCGGTGACGGTCGAGGACCTGATCCTCGTCGCGGAGTTCCGCGACCGCATTTACCCCGGCCTCCGGCCGGACGGCGTGGTGGAGCGAGGCGGCGACAAGCCGTTCCACACGGTGATCAACGGCGAGAACTTCCACGTGCTTGAGCTGCTCACGTTCACGCACGAGAACTCCGTCGACGCGATCTACATCGACCCGCCCTACAACACCGGCTCCCGCGACTGGAAATACAACAACGACTACGTCGAGGGCGACGACCTCTACCGTCACTCGAAGTGGCTGGCGTTCATGGAGCGCCGACTGAAGCTCGCAAAGCGACTACTGAAGCCCGAGGACTCGGTCCTGATCGTCACGATCGACGAGAAGGAGTATTTGCGGCTCGGCCTACTACTGGAGCAGACGTTTCCCGAAGCCAGTATCGAGATGATCACCTCGGTTATCAGCGCCAAGGGCGTAGCTAGAGCGGGTCAGTTCTCCCGCGTCGAGGAGTACCTGTTCGTCGTGCGGATCGGTGAACAGCAAGTGGGCCTCGGTGAGTCCAACATGCTGGACGACAGCAGGTCTGCATCATCGCAAATCGGAAAGCCCATCAGTTGGCTGGGTCTGCGCAGGCGCGAACCGACCGCCAGACGCGGCGCGCGACCGAATCAGTTCTATCCGGTCTTCATCGATGAATCGACTGGGTATGTCCAGTCGATCGGCGATCCCATCGCGTCCGGTGTGGATCGGCACATGGTCTCGTCACCGACGGGCACGTTTGCCGCGTGGCCGTTGCTTCCTGATGGCACGGAAGGACTTTGGGGAATCACTCCTGAAACGGCTCGTGAATACTTGGCTCGGGGATACTTCAGGGCTCGAAACTACAAGCCCGCCTCGAGATACGTATCTGTTCAGTACTTGCCGGGCGGAACCGTCGACGCGGTCGAGGACGGTCGCATCGGGATTACCGGTCGCGATGACGACGGGGCCGTGGTCGGCGTCTACAACAGCGCCAAAGGAGTCATCCCTAAACGTGTTTGGAACACCCCATCTCACAATGCGGAGCTCGGTGGCACGAACCTCATCTCGGCATTACTCGGCAAGCGCCGATTTCCGTTCCCAAAGTCTCTCTATGCGGTCGAAGACGCCCTGCGCTTCTTCGTGGCCGACAAGCCAGATGCAGTCATCCTCGACTTCTTCTCCGGTTCTGGCACTACAGCTCACGCCGTGATGCGCCTGAACAAGCAGGACGACGGACGACGCCAGTGCATCTCAGTGACGAACAACGAAGTCTCCGCGGAGGAGCAGACAAAGCTGCGCAAGCAGAAGCTACGACCCGGCGACCCCGAGTGGGAACAGTGGGGCATCTGCGACTACATCACGAAGCCCCGCATCCGCGCGGCGCTCACAGGAGAGACGCCTGACGGCGACCCCATCAAGAGCGACTACAAGTTCGTCGACGATTTCCCGATGGCCGACGGCTTCGAGGAGAACGCAGCGTTCTTCACCCTGAGCTACGAGTCGCCGTGGATGGTCGAGGCAGACAAGGCGTTCGCCGCAATTGCACCGATGCTTTGGCTGCGAGCTGGCGCCATCGGAGAGCGGATCGACTCCATCGAGAACGGTTGGGCAGTGGCCGAAAGCTACGGCATCCTGAAGGACCTCGACCTTGCCAGCGACTTCGTCACCGAGCTTCAGCGTCGCGAGGGCATCAGAATCGCCTACGTCGTCACCGACGACGACGGGCGCTACCAGCAGGTCGCAAGCGAGATCCCCGGCATCGAGACTGTGCGCCTCTACGAGGACTATCTGCGCAACTGCGAGAGCACGGGTGACATCTGATGCGCTTCACGCTGAAGGACTACCAGGCCGATGCCGTCGGCGACACTCTGCGCGAGCTCGCCTCGGCGCGGGATTTCTACCGCAGCGCAAGCAAGCGCGTCTCCTCCGTGGCCCTGACCGCGACGACCGGGGCCGGCAAGACTGTCATGGCCGCTGCCGTCATCGAGGCGATGTTCTGGGGCAGCGACGACTTTGACGTTGTGCCCGATGAAGGCGCCGTGGTGCTGTGGTTCAGCGACGATCCCGCCCTGAACCAGCAAACGCGCCACAGGCTTGAGCAGGCGTCTGACCGTCTGCGGAACAGGCTTGTGACAGTCGAGCACCCGTTCCGCTACCCGAAGCTGCTGCCGGGCCATGTCTACTTCCTGAACACGTCGAAGCTCTCGCGCAACAGCCTCCTGGTGCGCGGCTACGACGACACGAACACACTCGACGGCGTTCAATCTCACCCCGACACCGTGCCGTTCACGTTCTGGGACACACTGCGGAGCACGATCGAGGACGACGGCCTGACGCTCTACATGGTCCTCGACGAGGCTCACCGAGGCATGGGCAAGCGCCCGTCGGACACGCCGACCATCGTGAGGCGCCTCATCAACGGCCACAGTGGCGTTCCGCCGGTGCCGATTGTGTGGGGCATCTCCGCGACCGTGCAGCGCTTCGAAGCGGCGATGACAGAGGCAGAGGTCCAGTCGAACCGCGTGCACCTCGGTACGATTCAGGTGGACCCCGTGCGCATCCAGGAGTCGGGTCTCCTGAAGGACGACATCGTGCTTGACTTCCCGGCGGAAACCGGCGATTTCAATACCGTGCTGCTGCGCCGCGGTGTGCGCAAGGTGAAGGCACTCTCCGACGCATGGGCTGCTTATGCCGCCGAGCAGGGCGCAGAACCGATTAAGCCGCTGATGGTGCTTCAGGTGCCGAACAAGCCCGCTGCCGACGAAGTAGCCTCGGCCATCGACGTGATCCGCGACGAGTGGCCGGAGCTGGAGTCCGACGCGATCGCCCATGTCTTCGGCGACCACACGGCGCAGACGTTCGGAATGCACAGCGTGCCCTACATCTCGCCGGAGCGGGTGCAGGACGCCTCGTACGTCCGCGTGCTGCTCGCCAAGGACGCAATCAGCACGGGCTGGGACTGCCCACGTGCAGAGGTGATGGTGTCGTTCCGTTCCGCCAAGGACGAGACCCACATCACCCAGCTGCTAGGACGGATGATCCGCACGCCTCTAGCGCGACGCATCGAGGGCGACGACCTGCTCAACAGCGTCGAGTGCATCCTGCCGAAGTTCAGCAAAGCGACGGCCAGCCTTGTGCTGGAGAAGATCATGGGCAATGACCTCACGGGTGGCGGCGACACAGGCCAGCGTGTGCTCGTCGACCCGCAACTCATGACCCCCAGTGATGCAGTTCCCGACGAGGTCTGGGAGCTATTCCAATCGCTGCCCGCAGAGACACTGCCGAGGAAGCACGCGAATCCGATCAAGCGGGTCACCTCGCTCGCCCATGCCCTCGCAGCGGACGGGTTTGTCCCAGACGCGGGCAAGATCGCTCACGAGCGACTGCACGGCGTGCTCAACGGCTTGGCGGCCCAGTACGCCAAGGACCTCGCGAAGGCGCGAGAGGACGTGCTCACGGTCGCCGGTGGCACCGTGCGCGGCCAGGCTCGCCACGGCATGCGGCGTGACGAGTCTTGGACCGAGGCCGCGGATGACCGCGCGATCCAGGACTCCTACCGGAGCGGCGCCCGAACAATCACGCCTGACGTAGCGCGCAGCTACATCGAGCACCTCACGGCCGACGCCGATGACGAGGATGACTATCGCGACGCTTATGTGCGGGTCGCTGCACTCGCGATGCTGCCGCAGACACGCGCAAAGCTCGACGAGGAGGCCGACGCCATATCTAAGGAGTGGCTGGCCAAATACCGCGTCGCAATTAAGAGCCTGCCCGAGTCACGGCAGAGCCTCTACGCAGAGATCACCGCCATGAGCACCGATCCGCAGTTGATCTCGATGGCTCTCCCGAGAAATCGCCAGGAGGAAACAAGGCGAGCTGTGAGCGGCATGGAGCAGCTTCTTGAGCGACGCGCGCGCCACCTGCTCTCGGATGCCGAGGGCATGTTCCCCGTAGGAAAGCTGAACCCCGACGAGATCGAAGTTCTCGACACCGAGATGGCGCGTCATGGCGCGCTCGACTGGTACCGGAACCCGACAGGCGGGCGCGACTCGATGAGCATCGCGTACCGCGACTCACACGGCGACTGGCGTACTCTGCGGCCGGATTTCTTGTTCTTCACGGGCTCCGACGAGGGTGTGCGCGCTAGTATCGTCGATCCGCACGGACACTGGCTACCGGACGCGGCGTGGAAGCTGCACGGCATGGCTCGGTTCGCTGAGGCTTACGGCGAACACTTCCATCGCATCGAAGCGATCAGCCGGATCGACGGGAAGCTCCGAGTCCTCGACTTTAAGCTTGCGGACGTGCGCGCGAAGGTGCTTGATGAGTCGGATGCCCGGTTCGCGTACGATCGTGCGGCTGTGGCGTACTAACAAGGGACCCAAATGACGCGGAAGCTGTACAAGTACCTCGGCCCTGAGCTTGCGGAAATAGCTCTCTCATCCGACGGAGCAACCCTCAAATTCTCCCTGCCACGCGATTTCAACGACCCGTTCGAGCTATTCCTCACCGTGGATCGTAACGCTCCCCCCGAAACCCTTGCATTTTACGAGGAAGTAGTCGGAGACATAGAGCAGATGCCGACCACCTGCTTCTCGAGTCGCCCTGATGTGGTTCCGATGTGGGCTCACTACGGCCAGAATGGCAAGGGTTTCGTCATCGAAATTGACGAAGATGCTCTGAGCGCCGAATTCGGCAACATCCACGTGATTCAGGACGTTTCATATCGCGACTCGAGCCCCGACGACATCGCGCACTCACTCGCCCGCGCTCAGATCCGCCAGAAGCCGAGGGACGTCTACTTTCTCCGCAATAGCGTCTACCATGCCGCCTACTTCACGAAGGCTACGTGTTGGTCCTACGAGATGGAACGGCGCCTCGTCCTGAACGATGCGTCGAAGCTCCTCGATGTGGGTGGCGTCTCAATCCTTCCAATCCCTCGCCAGTGCGTGACCGCGGTGATACTCGGACCGAACATCGATGCCCACACAGATTCAAAACTTCGTTCCTACGCAACGGAAATCGGTTGCAGCGTATACAAGTGCATGATCGGGCGTAGTCGCATTACGCCCTACTTCACGAACTCGGAAGAATCAACGTGCGTCTTTACGGACGGGGAAATCTCAGGCGCTGCCAGCTGCTGTCAATCGTGTGGCGAGCCCCTCGACGATGGGGTCAGCTGCTCATGGTGCAGAATCGAGGAAGCCGATCGGTCTATTGCGGCTCAGAGCAACCCTTGGCGGTTGATCGCTTCAGCAGGTCTGCTAGACCAATACATCGAGTCAATGAACTCTGTAGGTAAGAAGTAGCCGCCGACATATCCCATCGCGGCTCCTGGTTCTCGATCACTCGACGATCACCAGTAGCGGAGCGCTCCCGCATCGGTTCGACAGCTCAACGAATCACGTACGCAATGTCTGTGCCGATCCTGGGCCGGTTCCGGGCCGGGAACCCGGCTGAATCAACCCGCGACCAGCCGTCACCAACGAGCACGACTTCCGCGGAATCACGCGGCGAACGAGCACTCGTGAGCACCCACAAACCCGGCGCATACAACTGAAAATCGTGAGGTCACGGGATCGACGCCCGTCGGAGCCACACGGATGACCGTTACAGTCATCCCAGAAACCCTCGCCTAGCTTCTACATGGCGGGGGTTTTGCTTTGCGCTGGTGGGGACCGTTTTCTGTACCGCTCGCGAGCGAGCGGAGTCCCCGGGTGTTGAGCGAGCGAAGCAGGACGAAACGCACTGATCGGCTGCCGTCCAGGCGCCCATCAGCAGCGTCTGGGCCGGTCTGGGGCCGGTCGCAGGTTCTTTTCTGCTTTCCTGCGCATTGACCGTCCGGGTCAGTCCAGGACGGGGCCGATCGAGGATGCGTTGCCGCAGATCACTCCGTCTTGCATCGATCCGCTCTTGATCGACTCCAATGTCGCGGCGTCCACGAAGTGTGAAGCGACGACCCGGAGCGTGACGTTCCTTGTCTGTTCTGGGTCGATTGTCGATGTGTCCGCGCAGATACCCACTACTACCCAGCCGGACTCGTCCTTTGCGACTTGGTTCGCCCCGCGGGGGAGGCTGCCCAACCGCACGTCCTGGGTGAGGCTGAGTGTGTAGATGTCATCGGTGATGCCAGGGAAGGATTCGAGGGGCGTGCCGAGGTGGCTGCTCAGACTGTTCTCGCCGGTCTCGTAGGTCTGCGCGCATGCCGTCAACGCAGTTGTTGCGGCCGCCGCCAACAGGACGGCCAGAGACCAGCGTGCGCGTTGGGTCATGGCTCAGCGCGAATCGGTGAAGCGAGGGCGCTCGTTGGTCGCCTTTACGTTCGCTGGCGCCACCTCTGCGAGAGGGAAAGACCAAGTGATGTCGATCGGTTCCGTGGGTAGCAGAGAGATATCGCTCGGTCTGGGCGTCGGCATGCTCGTCACGAGATCGGCTCACCCACGCGCTCGGCGATCTCCGCTTGACATGCGGAGAGGGCGCGGCCGAGCCTGCCCTGATCTCGGCTGTCCATGCGAGATTCCACTGCCGTGTAGGTTGCGATGTCGAGGTCGGTCCAACCCTCGAGCACGTTGGCGGCTGTGCTGCCGGTGAGGATGACGGTTTCCACGCCGGCGTCCTCGCTGCATTGCACGAACTCGTCGACGTACTTGGTCTTGACCACGCCCTGCATGTCGATGGTGACGGGGAACGACGCGGTGGCGATGCCGGCACCGGCGAGGGTGAATGTTCCTGCTAGCGCGGCACCGATTCCGATGCGGCCGACGTGCGAACGGCGTTGAATCCGCTGGTTCGCCTTGGCGCGGACGGCCGTGAGGCGAGTGTCGATGGTGGTGGGGTCCGGCGGTGCAGTAATCATGATTCCTCCTTGAGGTGGGCGGCGCGTAGCCGCGCTCTGACGCGTTGGATGCGCTTGCGTGCGGTAGATGCTGAGATGCCGAGTTCGCTGGCGACCTCTTCGTATGGCCGTCCTTCGACGAGGCACGAGTTGAGGAGCTTGCGGTCGCTGTCGGGGAGACGAGCGACCTCGTCGCGGATCCACCGGAGGGTGTCCTGTTCAGCTGGGTCGTCGTGCAGCGTGAGGGAATGCTCAACCGATTCGATTGGGATGGTGGATGACCGTCGGAGCCGTCGGTTTGAGTTGAAGGCGGTGAACCGGCACGTGGTGAGTAGCCAGGGCAGCAGGGAGCCGCCGACTAGTGTGATCCGCCTACGTCGGCGCCATAGTGTGAGGAACGTGTCCTGAACGAGGTCCTCGACCTGCTCCGGCGAATCCGCCAGAGCCCACGCGTATCGGAACACGGTCGAGCCGTGCTTTCTCATCAGTTCGTCGAACGCGTGCTTGTTGCCGTCGCGCAACTGCTCGACCAAGTCGCTGTCATCGGCCGCGCTCATTCGGGTTCCTCCATACCCTCACAATGTCGGGCGGCTCCGTCTTGTGACTCACAGCAACCGGTGCATCGCGAGTTGCGAGGGTGGGGGCCATCGTCGCCCAGCGGGTTTATAGGCAGACGCTGGCGCGTCCTGGGTGCCCTGTGAGCAGGTACTTGACCTTCTGGCGTTCGAGCTCCAGATCGATTGGACGGCATGCGATGCGCTCCAAGAATTCTCCGAGATCCCATGTGGTCATGTGCCCGTAGCGCGAGGAGTACGTACCAAGTCGATCGATCCCGTACTGATCATCAAAGTCGAAGAGCGCATAGCCGAGCATCTGGAAGACATCCACATTTCGGAGGTCATCATGGCGCACTTTCGAGTTCCGGTTCCGCGCACAGCTGGAGCAGTTTGTCGACTTCGCGGCGGGAGTGCTGTCGACATAGTTCTCGCGGTCAAGGCCACCAACTCTGCGGCGTGGGATGAAGCGGAGACCAAGATCCGGTCAACCACGGCGATCAACGGCTACGTGATCGCACTACGGAGATCTCTGGAAGGTCACGGCGTCCTTGACTTTGCGGGTTACAAGAAGCTCCTCGAATCCGTAGACGTGAGCTTCTCGAAGAGCGAATTCCCGTACGCATCGAGTCAGTACGCCAAGTTCTCCCGCCAAATACTTGAAGAAGCCTTCGGGGTGGACGACGCTGCCGAAGAAGAGCTCGCCCTTCCGCCTGGTGAGATTACAGTCACGCCCTGACTGTGGGCCGGTCCCGGGCCGGGAACTTGGCTGAAGCCATCCGAAACCAGCCACCTCCAACGGCCGAACCGAGATCGGCCGTCGCCGCGATGAGGGCGCTCCCCCGCGCCGATGCCGCTGAAGGATCGCGACCGCAGCCGTGACCCGACGCCGGCACGCGGTTCTTCCGATCGGTCGGTAGCCTCGCGGTGTGACCGACACGATCGCCGCCTACGCGAGTCGAGCAGCCGAGTACGCGGATGCGCTCGGATCGATGGGCGCGATGCATCCCGCTGACCGCCTGCTCATCGAAACGTGGGCGGACGCGACGCCAGGGCGCCTGCTCGACGCGGGATGCGGACCGGGACACTGGACGCATCACCTCGCGCGCCGCGGCGCCGACATCCGCGGGATCGACCTCGTTCCACCGTTCATCCGTCACGCCCGCGCGACCTATCCGGGCGTGCCGTTCGACATCGGGAGCATCGACACGATCGACGAGGCGGATGACGCACTCGACGGCATCCTCGCGTGGTTCTCGACCATCCATCACGATCCGTCCCACATCGCGACGCCACTCGCGGAGTTCGCGCGGATTCTGCGGCCGGGCGGCACTCTTCTTCTCGGCTACTTCGAGGGAAGCTCGATCGAGTCATTCGATCATGCGGTGGTCCGCGCGTACCGGTGGCCGGTGGAGGAGCTGGAACTCGCGCTCGAATCCGTCGGCTTCGACATCGTCGAGACGCACCGGCGCACTGAGAGGGGCCGACGACCCGTCGGCGCGATCCTCTGCGAACGGTCCGAGGAGCGGGTGCAGTAGAGCTGCGTGATACCGAGCACCGTCATGCCTCCGCTCCTGCGCCAGCGCCAGGCGGCGTGAGAGGGTTGAGCTTCCTGCGATGGAGGGGGAGTCTCATGGCCGGTTCACGTCGAAAGAGTGCGGTCGCAGCCGTCCTCGTGTCGCTCGCGCTTCTTGCGTCGGGCTGTGCGAGCGGTTCCAGCGTCGACGATGCGAGCGGTAGTCGCGCCGTGCTGTACGACTCGATCGAGGGCCTCGCGAGCGACAGCACCGCCATCGTGATCGGCACGGTCACCGAGCAGCGAACGGATGGCGACGCGACGATCTCCACCATCGAGGTGTCCAACGCACCGTGGTCCCCAGGGCTCGGTTCCACGGCACCGGAGGCAGAACTGGTCGTCGTCGGCGACCTTGTCGACGTCCGTCAGGATCCGGCTTCTCGACCGCTCCTGGAGGTCGGGACGGAGTACGCGCTGTGGCTGACGCCGACGATGCTGCCGGACGACGCCGCGAGCCAGTTCTTCATCACCGGATCGAATGCCGGGATGTACGTCGTCGACGGTGACATCGCCCGTCGCGGGGCGACCGACACGGGCGACGACTTGCCCGACACCATCGCGATCGAGGGCCGCCCCTCCTAGGGCGGCGATCACCGCGCTCACTCGAGCCTCTGGGCCACCCCGCGCAGCGTCTCGACGAACGCATCGCGGCGGCCGGGCTGATTGAGCGACAACGGCGACGGATGCCAGAGGTCCACGACGTCCGGCCCACTGAACCGGGTCGAGCCGATGTGGCGGCGCCATCCCTTCTGCGCGTAGCGACCGCCCAGCACCACGATCTCGAGCCGCGGTAGGCGGCCGATCAGGTCGACGAGTTCGGCAGCCCCCTGCCCGAGCTCCGCTGCCGTCGGCTTGCGGGATGCCGCCCCGAGATACCAGGGCACGATGTTCCAGGCGAGCGCGCCGGTGTGCAGGCCGACCTCGGCCCGCGCGTTCCACATGTTCGCGGCCGTCGCATCGTTGTTGTCGACCGAGATGAAACCGGAGCCGGGGCGCGTGTTGCCGGCGTTCGTCATCGGCCCGGGGGCTTCGAAGACGAACAGAACGCGCGCCTGGTCACCGCCCTCGGCGGGATCGAACTGCGGCACCACCGCTCCGCGCCGGTCGGCGAGATCGTCGGCCCAGGCGCGGAGCGACTGCACCGTCGGCTCCGTCAGCAGCAGGCGCTCGCGCGCGTCGATGAGAGCGGGATCGCGGAAGCCGCGCGGGTGGTCGAGGAACACATCCGGATGCTAGCGGGCGCCGCATCCCGTCCTCGTCGTCCTGGTCGTCCGCCGGCGTCGTCGCGGCGCGTCGATAGGATGACGCCATGCACTCCAGCCGTGATTGATCGATGCCCGCGACGGTTCTCGTCGCGCTGACGCCGATCCTTCTCATCGCACGCCTCGGCGTGCTCATCAGCCTGGAGTCCTCATGCCGTCCGACCGGACAGCACGTTATGTCGACGTGCTCAGATTGCCGCGCGTTCCCACCACGTTCGGAGTAGCCCTCGTGGGGCGCAGCGCCTACGCGCTGGTGCTTCTTCCCCTGCTCTACGCGGTCACCGATGCCACAGGCTCCATCGCGCTCGGTGGTGTCGCGATCGCGATCTACGGAGCAGGAGCGAGCTTCCTCGCACCCGTCCGCGCCTGGTTCATAGACCGATACGGTGCTCGGCCCGCCCTGGCCGTGCTCACCGCCGTGTTCGGCACCACGCTCGCCGCGATCTCCGTCGCGTCGATGCGGGATGCCGAGGGCGCGGTGTTGATCGGGCTCGGCGCCCTGGCCGGCGTCTTCGCCCCACCCCTGGGTCCGACGATGCGGGTCGCGTGGGGCCGCCTCGCCCCCACGGACGCGCTGCTCAAGAAGGCCTTGAGTCTGGACGCGGTCGTCGAAGAGCTCCTCTACCTGGCCGGACCCGCCGCGGCCGGGATCGCCCTGGCCGTCATCCCGCCGGGCATCGTGCTGGCGGTGCCCGCCGTGGTGGTGTTGGTGGGCGGGTTCTCGTTCGCCGCCACCCGCGTCGTCGGCGAGATGCGACCGCACGACCGCACTGCCCGAGCCGCCGCACCGACACGAGCGCTTCTGCGCGACGCGCGGTTCGTCGGCATCCTCATCCCCGCGCTCGTGGCGGGAGGGATCGCCGGCAGCATCAGCATCACCGTGCCCGTGACGGTCGCCGATCACGGCGGTCCCGCCGCAGCCGGCATCGCCCTCGGGCTCTTCGCGGCGGGAAGCGCGGTGGGCGGCCTCGCGTACGGTGCGCTGCGCGTGCCCGGCTCGCCCGCGCAGCAGCTCGTCGCGCTCGGCGCCACGCTCGTGGCGACGAGCTCGGTCGTCGCGCTCGTCTCGGGCGCCGTCGCGGTCAGCGCGGTGGTTGCCGTCGCCGGCGTCTTCTTCTCGCCGGTCATGATCGTCGCGTACATCGCCGCACACCGCGCCGGCGGCGAGCACCGTCAGAACGCCGCCACGACCTGGGTCAACACCGGCCACAACATCGGTGCGTCGGCGGGCAGCGCCCTCGCCGGGGTGCTGGTCCAGCTCTCCGGCGTGCCCGTGGCGGTCGCCCTGATCTCTGCGGTGGCGGCCGTGCTGCTGATCGCGAGCGTCCTGCTGACGCGGCCGCATCCACGCGTCTCACGCACGGAGGTGCCGCTCTGAGCCGCGCAAACGGCGCGGTGCGCCGCTCGGTGTTCGCCGGACTCGCTCACTCCTCAGGCTCGTCGTCCTCGGGCTCCGTCGCGAGGAACTCCGCCTGAACCCGCGCGCAGCGCGACGCGAACACGATCGTGTGCAGCAGCATCAGCGCACCTCTCCGACCGTGCGGCATCCGGGGCAGGGAAACGCGATGCGGTCTCCGACACGGATGTCACCGGGGAGAACCACCGACCCGCCGGCATCCTCGCCGTGCGCACCGGCGACCGAGAAGCGCACGTCGTAGGCGTGCGAGATGCGGCCGATCAACCGCGCTTCGCGCCACACGGCTCCGAGCCCGACGACGCACGCGTCCAGGCGCAGCGTGCCGCTCGCGACTTCGACGACCGTCGCCACCACGACGGTCGTCGACAGCGTCGTCGAGGCCATCCCACCCGAGAGCGGGATGACGGCGGGACCCGTGCAGACGCAGGGGGTGCCGCAGATATCCGCGTAACGCCCCACCGACATCGCGCGCACGGTGACGTCGTCGAGGGTGGGCGCGGATCCGGCCGGCCATGCGGCGGCGTCGAACGGCGCGGGGATGCTGTCGCGGAGAGTGGGAAGGAGGGCGGTGAGAGTCATGGTGTTCGGTCTACGCGCGCTCCCGGGCGGATCCGAGCTCCCTCACGCGATCCGAACGGCCGCAGGGCGTATCCTCACGGACACCACATGATGAGTCGGCGGGCGCCCGGCATCCATCCCTCTCGTGCATCTCTCAGCTGCGCAGCGGGAGCACCACTCAGACCACGGAGGCGACATGCGCGACACCGCCAGCGGACCGTTCGTCGTCACCCTCGTCGTCGACATGCCGATCACCAAGCTCGACGCACTGGATGTGATCGCGTTCGCCGCCGATTCGGTCGTGGACCACGCGGGCACCGCCTTCCCTCGGGTCGGTCTCGCGCCGAACGCCTGGGCCGAGGTGCAGATCCCGAAGTTCGCCGATCCCCCGCCGCTCACGGTCGACGTGTGCTCCGACGCATCGCTGGAGGTGGCCACCGTGCAGGCGGAACGACTCGACACCGCCCTCACGCGCCTCGGATGGACGGTGCGCCTCCCGCGCCCCGGCGAGGCCTGGTGAGCCCGATCAGCCGGCGTAGGCCTCGGCGAACTCCGCCGACGGCTCGATGTTCTCGATCACGTCGATGAGCACGCCCTCCGGGCCCTCGACGATGAAGTGCCGCTGACCGAACGCCTCGTCACGCAGGTCGCGCCGCACCGGCAGGCCCGCCTCATCCACGAGTCGCCGATACTCGGCGCGCGCATCGGCGACCTCGACGTTGAGCAGGATCCCCGACACACGGCCGCGGAAGTCGGCGGGGATGGTCTCGTGGTCGTGCTGCAACAGAGCGAGCTCGTACGTGCCGGAGCGCAGGCTCACGTACCACTCGGCCGCGAACGTCTCCTCGAAGCCGAGGTGCGCTGTGAAGAACGCCGCGGCCGCGCGCGGATCGGCCACCTGCAGCACGGGATAGAAGCTCGTCAACGCCATGAGGTCTCCTCGTTCTCGTTCGCTCGCGCTCATCCTAGGGATGCGCGGCGCGCACCGGACCTGCCAGGATCGAGGGATGACCGAACCGCGTGGAACCCGGAACGACTGGTCGACCGGCACCTGGACGCATCCGCCTGTTGCCGCTGTGGAGAACGGTCAGGATCTTCTCGTGACAGCGGTCGAGACGAGCGACGCCTGGCGCCACACCGCTTACGGATTCGTGCACGACACCGAGCACGCGCTGCTCGCCCCGTTCACGGCGGGGACGGCCGTCGAAGTCGTGTTCACCGCCGACTTCACCGGCGAGTTCGACCAGGCCGGGGTGTTCGTGCGGGTCGATGACGAGCGCTGGATCAAGGCCGGGCTCGAGTACGCCGAGGGAACGCTCGGCGCGGGTGCCGTCGTCACCGATGTCCGCTCCGACTGGTCGGTGGGCGCCGTGCCCGAGTGGCAGGGCGAGCGGGTGCGCGTCCGCGTCAGCTGGAGCCTCGGGGCGCTCATCGTCCGCGCCGGGGTCGACGGCGACGAGTTGCGACTCCTGCGTGTGCTGCCCTTCGACGAGACCCTCACCGCATCCGCGGGTCCGTATGTGTGCGCACCGACGCGATCGGACCTCACGGTCACGCTGCACGAGTGGCGCACCGCGCCCGCCGACACCGCCGTTCACTGACCGCAATGCACGAGGGGCGCGCCGGATGGCACGCCCCTCGTCGTCAAGGATGGGTCAGCTGGTGCCGCGGCCCGTCTTCTCCTGCAGCCGGTCGATGTGCTCAGAAGCCTCGGCCTTCGTCAGATCAGCCGTCACCTCTTCGCCGGCCTCACGCGCGAGCGTGTCGAGGTAGCTGCGTTGGGGAGCCGTCATGGGTTCATCGCCTGTGACCCAATCGGCGGGATCCTTCTCGACGGCATCGCCATCGGTCGATCCGAGAGTGTCGGGGGTCGTGTTCGCGTCGGACATGTCGGCGATGCTACGGCGCCCGCGTGAACGGGGCGCGGCCTTGACGCCGCCCTCCCCAGCCCGTAGACGCACGCGCGGCCCGCGCCCGTGGTGCCGGCGCGTGCGCGGTGCCGGCGCGCCTGTGGTGCCGGCGCGTGCGCGGTGCCGTCGCGCCCCTGGTGCCGCCGCCTTGCCCACTCGTCGCATATGTCGGGTCCTCGCGCCGACGCACCCCACATTCGCGACGAGTGAGCAACGGAGGAGACGGTGAGGTCCGCGCTCACCCGTCATCCATCCTCACTCGTCGCGTCATCCATGCTCACTCGTCGCGAAAGCGGGGTCTCGCATCGGCGCACACTGCATATGCGACGAGTGAGCAAAGGATGGCACGGCGCGGCACGCTCGCTCGTCGCGAAAGCGGGGTCCCGCGCCGGCGCACCCTGCATATGCGACGAGTGAGCAGAGTTTCGCGGGCTCGCATCAGCACCGGGCCAGCACCCGCACCCGCACTCGCATCAGCACCGGGCCAGCACTCGCACCAGCACCAGCACCGCCAACCGGCTCGCGCCCGGCCCCGGGGTCAGCGCTTGAGGTCGGGGAAGTCGGACTCGCGGAACTCGGTGTCGATGCGCTCGTGGGCGCGGCGCTCCTCGCGCTCGCGCAGCTCGACGCGGCGGATCTTGCCCGAGATCGTCTTGGGCAGCTCGAAGAACTCCACGCGGCGCACGCGCATGTACGGCGGCATGTGCTCGCGGGCGTGCGCCAGGATGCTGCGTGCCGTGGCCGCATCCCCAGCCCAGCCCGCGGCGAGCGCGACATACGCCTTGACGGTGTTCAGACGCACCGCATCGGGCGCGCCCACGACACCCGCCTCGGCGACCGCGGGATGCTCGAGCAGCAACGACTCGGCCTCGAACGGCGACACCTTGTAGTCGCTGGCCTTGAAGACGTCGTCGGTGCGGCCGATGAAGGTGAGCGCGCCCGAGGCGTCCCGCGAGGCGACGTCGCTCGTGTGGTAGAAACCGCCGTACTCGACCTTCGCCGTCCGGTCGGGTTCACCGATGTAGCCGGGCGTCAGGTTGAGCGGACGCACGGGCTCCGTCGGCAGGCAGATCTCGCCCTCGTCGGTGGGCTCGCCCGTCACCGGATCCAGCAGGACGACGTCGATGCCCGGCAGGGGGTGCCCCATGGATCCGGGCACCATCGGCGCTCCCGGAGTGTTGCCGATGACGGCCGTGAGCTCGGTCTGCCCGTACCCGTCGCGGATGCCGAGGCCCCACCAGCGTTGGATGGTCGCGATCACCTCGGGGTTGAGCGGCTCCCCCGCCGAGAGCAGTTCGCGCAGCGCCCGGGGCTTCTTCTCCAGGTCGGCCTGGATGAGCATCCGCCACACCGTCGGTGGCGCGCAGAACGTGTCGACACCGGCGCGGTCGAGCTGGTCGACCAGCGCGACCGCGTCGAACCGCCCGTAGTTGTAGACGAAGATCGTCGCCTCGGCGATCCACGGCGCGAAGAACAGGCTCCACGCGTGCTTGCCCCACCCCGGCGCACTGATCGTCATGTGCACATCGCCCGGGCGCACACCGATCCAGTACATCGTGCTGAGGTGGCCCACCGGGTACGAGACGTGCGTGTGCTCGACCATCTTCGGGCGCGAGGTCGTGCCCGAGGTGAAGTACACGATCGCCGTGTCGCTCGAGGCGACGACCACTCCGGGGGCCGCATCGGATGCCGCATCCGCGTCGGTGAACGATGCCCACCCGTCCCGGTCGCCGCCGACGGCCACACGGAGGAAGTCACCGTCGATGCCGTCGAACTTTGCCGCGTCCTCCGCATCCGCCACGACGACGCGGACGGCGGCCCGCGCGATCCGATCGGCGAGGTCGTCGGCGCCGAGCACCACCGAGGTCGGCAGGATGACGGCGCCGATCTTCATGATCGCCAGCATCGCCTCCCACAGCTCGACCCGGTTGTCGAGCATGAGCAGGACGCGCTCGCCGCGGCGCACGCCGATGGAGGTCAGCCAGTTGGCGACGCGGTTGGACCGCGCGCGCATCTGCTCGTACGTGCGGGACTGCTCGCGTCCGTCCTCCTCGCGCACGCGCAGCGCGAGCCGCTCGTTGCCCGCGGCGATGGCGTCGAACCAGTCCACGGCCCAGTTGAAGTGGTCGCCCACATCCGGCCAGACGAAGTCGGCGCGGGCGGCGTCGGCGTCGTGCGCGTGGGTGAGGAGGATGTCGCGGGCCTCGCGATAGGCGAGGCCGGCAGCGGAGTGGGGCATGAGATCTTCGTTCCTCGGGGTCCGTCGCGCCCGGAGCTGCGGGCCGGGTCAGTCTACGACCGTCGATGCGGGCGGCACCGGGTGGGCATCCCGGGGGAAACAGCCGCCGCCCGTTAGGATCGCTGCGGTCGCGGCACCCGCCGCGCGCGAGGGCTGAACGGCCACGGGGGACACATGAACGCCACGCGACGCCAGCAGCGCGGACGCCACCTCACGGTTCGTCGCCGTCGCCGCCTGACCGTCACGATCGTCGCCGCCGTCGCCCTCGTGATCGCCGTCGTCGCGGTGACCGCCGTCGCGCTCATCCGCGCCCAGGGCCCGGTGGAGCCCGAGACAGCCGGGACGCCCGCGCCCGCCACCGCGACCCCGACGCCCCCTCCGCTCACCCCGGCCCAGCAGCTGCTCGCCGGCAGCGACGACCCGAACGCCTGCGCCGTGAGCTTCGCCGGCGACGGCATCACCGATGCTCCGCAGCTGCAATCGCAGGGCGCGCTGTACGCCTACCTGCCCATCCCCGCCCGCGAGGGCGCGGTGTTCGCCGGCTGGTACGCGACCCCCGAGGATGCCGCCGCCTACACGGTGGGCGCGCGCGTCAACGGCGCGGATGTGGTCACCTGCGCCGATGCGCAGACCACCCTCTACGGATCGTGGAAGACCCCCGACGAGGTGGCGGCGGAGGACGTCGGCCTGCCGATCCTGATGTACCACCAGTTCACCACCAAGCCCGAGGGCGAGAGCGGGTGGCTGAAGGCCAACTACGCGTACACGGGCGACTTCGACGCGCACATGTCGTACCTGGCCGAGACCGGGTTCTACCTGCCGCTGTGGGATGAGGTGAGCGCGTTCATCGACGGGCGACTGTACCTGCCGTCCCGCTCGGCGGTCGTCACGGACGACGACGCCGATTCGAGCTGGCTCGAGCTCGCCGCGCCCGTCGTGCAGGCCTACGGCATCCCGACCACGTCGTTCGTCATCACCTCGGCGCGCACCGAGCCGACGCCGAACATGTACGTCCTGCAGCGCTCCCACACGCACGACATGCACACCGCCGGCGACAACGGCCAGGGTCGGATGGTCAACTGGCCGGTCGCCGACATGGTCGCCGACATGGAGACCTCTGCGCAGATCCTCGGGGCGAAGGAGGTCATGGCGTACCCGTTCGGGCACTACGACGAGAACGCGAAAGAGGCGCTGCGTCAGGCGGGCTTCGAGATGGCACGCACGGTCGAGCCCGGGTACGTCCGCGCGGGTACCGACAAGCTGGCCATGCCGACGATCCGCATCAACTACGGCATGGGCCTGGACGCCTTCATCAACCTCGTCGGCTGAGGTGCCGCACGGCCGGCGGGCTCAGAGCTCGCCGGGGCGGAGCGCCTGACGGTCCAGCTCTTCGACGAAGTGCCGCGCGCGGGAGGGCACGGACGACTCCGCCTTGCGGCGGCGGGGCGCGTAGACGACGAGCGAGTGGAACAGGAAGCGGACCACGAACGCCGCGACCAACGTGATGCCGGTCGCGATGACGACCGAGATATGCCACGTCGAGATCATCAGCGCCGTGAGCGGGATGCGGATGAGGAGCTCGGCGTTGTTGAACAAGAACGACTTCAGGAAGCGACTGAGAAAGCCGGATGCCTGATCGCGCATGTCCTGGAAGACGTAGCGCTCCTGCAGCAGGAAGTTGGCGAGGATCGTGGTCTCGGCCGCGATGATCATGGCAGCGAGATCCGTCATGCCGGCGTGCGAGAGGACCCACACGATCGCCAGGTTCGCCACCGCGCCCGCGGCGCCGATGACGGCGAACATCGACATCTTGCCGAAGCGGAGCGCGGCGAGCTGGGCGAGGAAGCTGAGCCCCTGCGAGAACGACGCCTTCGAATCCCCGGCGAACCGGTGCGCGAACGAGAACGGGATCTCGGCGACGCGCAGGGGGCGGCGCGCGAGGATCTCGAGCAGGATCTTGAACCCGCGCGGACGCAGCTGCTCGAGGTCGATCGCTCGCCGATCCACGAGGAAGAACCCGGTCATCGGGTCCGAGACGTTCTTGAGGCGCACCGGGAACATGGCCTTCGTGACCGCGGTCGAGCCGCGCGAGACCAAGACGCGGCTGCGGTCGGCGAGCCCCGCCGACGCCCCGTCCGCGATGTAGCGGGAGGCGACCACCATGTCGACGTCGCCGCGCCGGAACCGCGCGACGAGCCGGGCGATGTCCTCCGGGGGATGCTGCAGGTCGCCGTCCATCACGACGCAGACATCGGATGCCGCCGCCTCCAGGCCCGCGGCGACCGCGCCGCCGAGGCCGCCGGTCGGCTCGTCGCGCCGGATGAGCCGGACGGGGACGGGAGAGGTACGGGCGACGGTGCGGATGACATCCGCCGTGTCGTCCGTGCTGTCGTCGACGAAGAGGATGTCGATGTCGAAGCCGTGAGCTCCCGCGGCGATCCGACGGACGAGTTCTGCCACGTTGGGCGCCTCGTTGAACGTGGGAACGATCACCGTGACCTGCATGCGTACCGCCTCGAAGAGAGACCGATCGGCGCTCGAATTCGGGCGTCGGTCACCATCCTGACACGCAGCACGGCCCCGAAATACAGGGCTGGGCATCCCCACAGGAATCCGCTAAGCAATTCGTCACCCGCCCGCCACCGCCCGTTCACTCGTACGCTGGTTGGCATGACCGAAACCACATCCGGGATCACGATGTTCGGCGCCGACTGGTGCCGCGACTGCCGCCGCACCAAGTCCCAGCTCGATGAGCTCGGCGTCGCGTACACGTACGTCGATCTCGTCGCCGACCCCGCCGCGGCGGATGTGGCGCACGAGATCTCGGGACGCACCAACATCCCGGTCGTGGTGTACCCGGACGCATCCCACCACGTCGAACCCTCGAACGCCGATGTCGAGGCGAAGCTCCGCTCGCTCGCGCTGATCTGACCCTGCGGCGGCACGAGCCGCCACCCGGTGTGGGATCGCTCCCACTACACTCGTATGCGGCTTTCCGGACCGTATGTGAACACCTCCCTCCCCACCCCTCCTTCCCGCGCGCGCCGCGACATTCAGGGCCTCCGCGCCCTGGCCGTGCTCGCGGTCGTCGGCGCGCACGCGTTCGGCTGGCCCCGCGGGGGGTTCGTCGGGGTCGACGTGTTCTTCGTGGTGTCCGGCTTCCTCATCACGGGGCTCCTGTTGCGCGAGCTCGACGCCCACGGCCGCGTGGATCTGCGGGGGTTCTATGCCCGCCGGGCACGCCGCATCCTGCCCGCCGCGGTGACCGTCCTGGCGCTCGTGGCGACCGCCGGGTTCGTCGTGTTCAACCGCGTCCGCGCGGAGCAAACGCTGTGGGACGCCGTCTGGTCGGCGGTCTTCACCGCCAACTGGCACTTCGCCGCCGAGGGCACGGACTACTTCCACGCGACCGACGCGGTGTCGCCGCTGCAGCACTTCTGGTCGTTGTCGGTCGAAGAGCAGTTCTACGTGGTGTGGCCGGGTCTGCTGCTCATCCTCGTGCTGCTCGTTCCGGCCGCCGCCCGCACCCGGCGTCGGCTCGCATGGGTGGTCGGCGCGGCCGCGGGCGCCGTGGTCGTCGCCTCGTTCGCCTGGGCCCTGGTGCAGACCGGCAGCCAGCCGACGGTCGCCTACTTCTCCACCCTCACCCGGGTGTGGGAGCTCGCCGCGGGCGCCGTTCTGGCCGCGGCCGCGCCCCTGCTCGCGCGGATCCCGCGCGGCCTCGGCGCCGCGATGGGATGGATCGGGCTCGGCGGCATCGTCGCGTCGTTCGCCGTGATCGACCCGGAGGCCACCGCCTTCCCCGCGCCGTGGGCGGCGCTCCCCGTGGCGGCCGCCGCGCTCGTCATCGCGGGCGGGGTGGCGGGCGACCCGCGCCACCGCCATCTCTTCCCGCTGACGAACCCGGTCAGCGTGTTCGTGGGCGACATGTCGTACTCGCTGTACCTCTGGCACTTCCCGGTCATCGTGTTCGCCGCCGTGCTGCTGCCCGACGGCGACGTATCGACCTGGCTCATGCTCGGCTCCATCGCGGTGCTCTCACTCACGTCATATCTCGTCGTCGAGCAGCCGCTGCGCTACGCGCCGTTCCTGGGCGGCCGGGCGCCCTCGGCGCGCGCGGCGGATGACGCCGCACCCGCCGACGCCCCGCTCACCGATGCCCCGGCCGTCGCTGCCCCGGCACCCCGGGCCGCGATCGTCACGACCCGCCCGGCGGGCTGGGCGCCCGGCACCGCCCGCTACTACCCGGGCTCGCCCCGCCCCCTCCCGGCCGCAGCGATCGAGCCTGCGGACGCCCCCGTGCTCGCCGACCCGGATCCCGAGCCGTTCGTCCCCCCGCGCACCGCCGCGCCCCTCGAGGCGGCGACGGGCACGATCCCCGCCGAATCGGCATGGGCCGCGTGGCGGGCACGTTTCGGGTCGCAGGTCGCACTGACGGGCGCGGGCTTCGCGATCGCCGCGCTCGCCGTGGTGCTGGTCGTGCAGAGCACCTTCGGCGGCCCCTCGCTCGGCCCGCTCGTGTCGGCCGCGCCCGACGCCGGCGATACCCCCGATCCCACCCCGGCCTTGCAGCGTCAGCTGGCGGATGCGGCGGGCGCCACGCAGTGGCCGAGCCTCCACCCCTCGCTCGACGAGGTCATCGCCCGGTCCTCGGCGACCAACCCCGCCCGCGACTGCTTCTCCCCCGACACGACCCCGGATGCCGGGCGCTGCAGCACCGGCAGCGCCGACGCCCCGACGCACATCTACCTCGTCGGCGACTCGACGGCCATGGCCTACGCGCCCGCGTTCCGCAAGATGGCGGACGACAGCGGCGGCGCCATCCGCGTGACGACGGTGGGGCTCTACGGCTGTCGGTTCACGGATCTGCCGGTGCAGAACGATGGCGCCGGGGTCATGGACGCGTGCCCCGGGCGGAAGGCCGACGTGCGGGCGATGGTCATCGCCGACGCCCCCTCGCTCGTCGTGATGTCGAACGCCTACACGCTGGGCCACACGCCGGGCGGGGCGAACCTGTCGGCGGCGGCGCTCATCTCATCGCAGCAGGCCGAGGCCGCGAGCTACGGCCTGCCCGGCCGCATCGTCTACCTCGCGCCCCCGCCCGAGGGAGCGGATCTCGGGCGCTGCTACTCGCCCGTCACCTCGCCCTACGACTGCGCCGTCTCGGTGTCGTCCACCTGGCAGCAGATGGAGACCGCCGCGGAGCAGACCGCCGCGTCCACCGGCGACCACGCGATCAGCTCGCTGCCCTTCAGCTGCTGGGAGGGGGTGTGCCCGGCGTTCGCGGGCGACATCCCCACCAAGTACGACCAGACGCACCTGACCACGGCGTACTCGGAACGGATCGCGCCCGTGCTGCGGTGGGACCTCGCCGCGCTCGGTCTGATCTGATGCGAGAGCGGGCGCGCCGTCGCACCTGAGAGCCGTCGCCCCTCGGCACTGTCGGACGGGCGGGATCATCGACCAGACTGGTGCTGGCCCGTCCGGGCCGACCCCGAAGGAGACCGCCGTGCCCGCAGCCGACCCCGCCCGCCCCGCCGAGGCCGGCCTTCCGGACGGGCACGAACAGCTCGACCACCACATCGGCGTCCTGCGCACCGGAGCCGCCGGCTGGGCGGCGCTGTCGCTCACCCGCCGCGCCGAGGTGCTCGAACGCATCCACGCGGGCGTCGGCGACGTCGCGGCCACGTGGGCGGATGTGGCCGCCGCATCCAAAGGACTCGCCCCCGGCCACCCGCTCCGGGGCGAGGAATGGCTCTCGGGCCCGTACGCCGTCCTCGGCGCGCTCGACGGGTACATCGCGACGCTGCGCCGCCTCGCGGCGGGAGGAAGCCCGCTCGACGGCGTGCGGATCGACACCGCTCCCGGCGACCGCACCCGCGCCCATGTCTTTCCGCGCACGCGCATCGACGCGCTGCTGCTCTCGGGCTTCACCGGCGAGGTGTGGCTGCGGCCGGGCACCACGGCGGCCGACGCCGTGCGGGACGCCGGCCTCGCGCAGGTGCGCCGGAGCGAGCGCCCCGAGGTGGGCCTCGTGCTGGGCGCCGGCAACATCACCGCCATCCCCGTGCTCGACGTGCTCTACGAACTGCTGGCCGAGGGCCGGGTATCGCTCTTGAAGGTCAACCCGACGCAGGATGCGCTGGTGCCCGTCTTCGAGCAGGCGCTGGCGCCCCTCATCGAGATCGACGCGCTCCGCATCGTGCGCGGCGCGGGCGACGTGGGCGCGTACCTCACCACGCACGCGGGCATCGACCACATCCACATCACGGGATCGGCGCAGACCTTCGACGCGATCGTGTGGGGCACGGGCGACGCCGCCGCGGCTCGACGGGCCGATGACGACCCGCGACTCGCGGTGCCCATCACCGCCGAGCTCGGCGGCGTCTCGCCCATCATCGTCGTGCCGGGCGAATGGACCGAGGCCGACCTGCGCTTCCAGGCCGCGCATATCGCGACCATGCGCCTGCACAACAGCGGGCACAACTGCATCGCCGGTCAGGTCGTGATCCTCAGCGCGGACTGGCCCCAGCGCGAGGCCTTCCTGCGCCATCTGCACACGGCCTACGCCGATGCGCCCGAGCGGCCGGTCTGGTACCCGCGCGCCGACGAGCGGCTCGCCGATGCCACCGCCGCGTACCCGCAGGCGCAGTCGTCGGCCGCGCACTCGCGCCTGCTCGTCGAGGTGCCGCGCGGGCAGGAGCCGGGCGCGATCGAGTCCACCGAGTACTTCGCGCCGGTGCTCGGCGTCGTGCAGCTGCAGGGCGAGGGGCAGGTGTTCCTCGACGCCGCCGTCGCCCACGCCAACGACCACCTCACGGGCACGCTCGGCGCCAACATCCTGGTCGACCCCGACACCGAGATCGCTCTCGGCGCGGGCTTCGAGCGCGCGGTCGCCGCCCTGCGGTACGGCGGCATCGCGATCAACGCCTGGACGGGGGTGCTGTTCGCGACGCCGATCCTGTCGTGGGGCGCGTTCCCGGGCTCCGACATCCGGGATGTCGGGAGCGGCATCGGTGTCGTGCACAACACCCTGCTGCTCGATGCGGTGGAGCGGTCCGTGCTGCGCGGGCCCTTCCGGCCCTTCCCGCGCTGGGCGACGGGCGGCCGGTTCACCGTGCTGCCGACCCCGCCGTGGTTCGTGACGGCCCGCACCGGCGCCGCCGTCAGCGAGGGCCTGACCCGCTACCTGATCGACCGCAACCCCGCGGGGCTCGCGGTGACCCTGGCGCTCGCGATGGGCGCCTGAGCCCGCCGTTCGCGACGCACGGTTGTCGGAGCAACGCCCGCTTCTCGGACGATTCCGGCGGAAAGCTCCGAGAAACGCGTGTTTCTCCGAGAAGCGGGCGCGGTCAGCTCGCGAAGCGGTCGGTCGCGGCGCGCAGCTCGGCGGCGATCCCCGGCTCCGATGCCGAGTGGGATGCGTCCGGCACCACCACGAGGTCCGCTTCGGGCCAAGCACGATGCAGGTCCCAGGCCGTCATGATCGGGGTGCAGACGTCGTAGCGCCCCTGCACGATCACGGCGGGGATGCGTCGGATGCGGTCGACGTCCTCGATCAGCTGCCCCTCGCGGAACCAGCCCGCGTTGACGAAGTAGTGGTTCTCGATCCGGGCGAACGCGGTGGCCGCGTCCGCATCGGTCATGCCCTCGACCAGCACCGGGTCCGGGCGGAGGGTGAGCGTCGACGCCTCCCAGCGCGTCCAGGCGAGCGCCGCCGGGCGGTGCACCGCCGGGTCGGCGTCGAACAGCCGCCGGTGGTAGGCCTCGATCATGCGGCTGCGCTCGAGCACGGGGATCTCGGCCACGTAGTCCTCCCAGAGATCCGGGAAGATCGCGGCGGCGCCGCCCTCGTAGAACCATTCCAGCTCGTGACGACGAAGGGTGAAGATGCCGCGTAGCACCAGCTCCGAGACGACATCCGGATGCGCCTGCGCGTAGGCCAACGCCAGGGCGCTGCCCCACGATCCCCCGAAGACCTGCCACCGGTCGATCCCGAGGTTTCGACGCAGCAGCTCGAGGTCGGCCACGAGGTGCCACGTCGTGTTGTAGGTCAGGTCGGCGGCCGGGTCGCTCGCGTGCGGCGTGGACTTGCCGCATCCGCGCTGGTCGAGAAGCACGATGCGGTAGCGCTCGGGGTCGAAGAAGCGGCGGTGCCAGGGCGACGTCCCGCCGCCGGGCCCGCCGTGGAGGAAGACGACGGGCTTGCCCTCGGGGTTGCCCGACTGCTCCCAGTAGATCCGCTGGCCGTCGCCGGCGAACAGCTCACCCGTCTCGAACGGCTCGATCGGCGGGTACAGCACGTCGTCGAGTTCGCTCACGGTCATGGCTTCACGGTACCGTGCCGCCGCGGAATCACCGCGGACGGCGCCCCGGTCTCCGCGCCGACGCCGCACTGTGGCGCCCCTCGGCGCCCCATATGCTCGACGCATGACGACGTGCCTTCGCCCGCACCGCACCGCCGACCGCGGGGAGATCTGACGTGGGCGAGCTCGCCGTCGTCGTGGGCGGGATCGTCGTCGTGGCGATCGTCACCGCCCTCGGTCGCCGCCTCAACATCGCGGGTCCGCTCGTGCTCGTGGCGATCGGTCTGCTGCTGGCGCTCCTGCCCTTCGTGCCGAACATCCCGCCGATCGATCCGGAGTGGATCCTCGTCGGCGTGCTGCCGCCGCTGCTGTACTCCTCGGCCGTCTCGCTGCCCGCGATCGAGTTCCGTCGCGACTTCCGGCCGATCGCCGGGCTGTCGGTGCTGCTGGTCGTGGGCAGCGCGGTGCTGCTGGGCTTCTTCTTCTCCTGGGTCATCCCGGGCCTCGACCTGGCGCTCGGCATCGCCCTCGGCGCGATCCTGTCGCCGACGGATGCCGTGGCCACCTCGATCGTCAAGCGCATGGGCATCTCGCCGCGCGTGGTGACGATGCTCGAGGGCGAGAGCCTGCTGAACGACGCCACGGCGCTCGTGCTGCTGCGCACCGCGATCGCCGCCATCGCCGGCGGCTTCTCGTTCGGTCTCACCCTCGGCACCTTCTTCTGGGGCGTGCTCATCGCCCTCGTCGTGGGCGCCATCGTCGGTCTGCTCAACCTCCGTCTGCGCGCGTGGATCGGTCACTCCGCCGCCAACACCGCCATCAGCTTCGCCGTGCCGTTCATCGCCTACATCCCCACCGAGGCCCTGGGCGGCTCGGGACTCGTGGCCGCGGTCGTGGCGGGCATCGTGACGGGGCAGGGGGCCGCCCGGTGGTTCACCGCCGAACAGCGCCTGTCGGAGGAGCTCAACTGGCGCACGATCGAGCTCATGCTCGAGGGCGGCGTCTTCCTCGTGATGGGCCTGGAGCTGTCGGATGTCGTCTCGTCGAACCTCTCCGAGAACGGCGGCCTGTGGAAGGGGACGTCCCTCGCCCTCGCCGCGCTCGGCATCATCGTCGCGGTCCGCGGTGTCTACGTCGCGATCCTCATCTGGACCCAGGGCAAACGCGCGAAGCGGTACGCGCGCGCCGATTGGAGCGGCATCCAAGCGCACATCGACGGGCTGGCCGACGGCACCCGCGCGCCGCGGCGCCCGATCGACGCCGAGAAACTGCAGCGCCGCATTCCGGGCCTGCGCCTGCGCGTCAGCCGGATGATGGCCGACTTCGACTACTACCGCAACGCACCGCTCGGGTGGAAGCACGGCACGATCATCGTGTGGGCGGGGATGCGGGGCGTCGTGACCCTGGCCGCGGCGCAGACCCTTCCCCGCGAGACCGAGCACCGGCCGCTGCTCATCTTCATCGCCTTCATGGTGGCCGTGGTGAGCCTGCTGCTGCAGGGCTTCACGCTCCCCCTCCTCGTGCGGATGCTGCGCATCCCGGTGGAGCCCGCCGGCCCGACCCGCGAAGAGCAGCGCCGCCTCGACGACGAGCTGCGCACCGCCGCCTCGGCCGCCCTGCAGGACCCGGCGCTCGCGCGGCGCGACGGGTCGCCCTTCACGGAACGCATCGTCGACAAGGTGGGGATGCGGCTGGTCGACCCACCCGACGATGACGTGTCGGCGGCCGCGCGCGAAGTGCTGGAGCTGCGACTGGTGCTCATCGAGGCCATGCGCGTGCGACTGATCGAGGTGGGCGCGAGCGGCACCTTCTCGACCGCGGCGCTGCGACACGCTCTGGCCGAGCTCGATGCCGATCAGCTGAGCCTCGAGCTGCGCGTCGACGACGAGGACTGAGGCCTACCGGGTTGCGCCGCATCCGGGAGAGAATGGACGCATGACCGACGCAACCCACGTGCACGACGCTGTGCTCGACGACGCGGTCACGAGCCCCGTGCATCTGCCGCACCAGGCCGCCGAGTGCCCCAAGTGCTTCACCGAGCTCCAGTCCGACCGCAACTGGTGGCGCGCCCGCCCCGCCGGGTCGCGGCTGGTCGGACTCGTCATCAACCGCGACGACATGCCCTCCGTCGTCGCGCAGCGCGATGAGCTGACGCGCTTCGGCGTGCCCATCGACGGCTTCCGTCACCCGGCGCCCGAGACGCTGGAGAGCTGGGAGTCGCGGCTCGCGCGACTGTTCGGCCGCCTGGTCGCGGGCGATGTGCTGGTCGTCGCGAGCGTGCACGCGCTGGGGCGCGACATCGACGAGGAGACACGCACGGTCGCCGAGCTTCATCGCCGGGGCGTCGTGGTCAAGGTGCTCGGCCACAACGGACGCCACCTCTTCGACACCGGCCGCTGACCGCCGTCGGCTAGCCAGCGTCGAAGCGGACATGCACGGCGTACCCACGCACGTCCGTCCCCACCGTCAGCTCCTTGGCCGCGAGAAAGAGGTTCGCTGCACACTCGCCGTCGCTGACGGACGTTGCCTCTACGTGCACGACCTTCGCGGCATCATCGACGCCGGACAGCGTCGGATCGATCGTGCAACCGGCCGATTCCGGAACCGTCAGCACCAATGTCCGCTCATCGAGAACCGCTGACCACAGGGCGGATTCCTCGCCGTTGACCGCCACCATCAGCGCCTCGCCATTGCGACTCTCGACCGGAGAGGCCGGCGTCGCACACGATGCAAGCTGCAGTGACGCCGCAGCGATAGTCGCGAGAGCGAGAAGGCGTCGGATCACAGCAACGGCATGTCGAGGGCGGCTCGCGCGAAGGCGTAGCTGACGGCGAACGCCACCACCAGCAGGATCATCCCCAGCAACGGCGCAGCCACGGCGAACCATCCACGATCGCGGAGAAGATAGATGCTCCCAAGCGCGGCGAATAGGATGACTGCGGCGGCGATGTAGAAGCTGTACATCGCCCATCCGAAAGCGCCGTAGTCACATGACTCCGAGCAACCGGCCACGCTGAGCCGCGAGAACGACGTGATGACAAGGGCGCCGATTGTGACCAGCAGCAGTACGATCCACCAGCCCATCGCGCCCGCGACACGACTCTTCCGCATCGCAACCTCCTGAACACCTTCGCGAGGGCGATCTGTGAGCGGGATTGCTCGTACGCAGGGTATCCCTCCGCCCAGCGCGGACATCCAGATTTCCTTTACGGGCGTTCGGCTGACTGATTGCATAGAGGCGTGGGGCAGGGGGCTCGGCCGCTCACCAAAACGACATACCCGCTCGTCGCCCAGCTCTTCGTCACCTTCGCCCAGGAAGGGGGAACGTTGGACGAGAAGTCGACGGAGCTCGTGAGGGTCATGTGCATCGGATCCCTTGCTTCCGCGGCTGTCCTCCTGGGCATGATCTGGGGCCTCATCGCCGGCTTCGACGACATTCCCCTCCCGATCCTCATCTTGTTTGGAGTTGGCTTCGTCGTAGGCATGGTCGTGACGATCATCCAACTGGTGATGTCATTGAGAGCACGCCCGAGAAGAACGGGCGAACGAGACGGAAACGGATGACCGGTGCAGGCAGCTCCTCTTCCGCTCAGCTCCGCCGGGCAGGCGAGCCCGAGCCGACGGGGGCACCAAGGCTGGCGCTTGGCGCGGCGTGACAGTGTGGGCCGGGACTTGCTTCGGAACTCTTAGCGTTGGCGTGAGTACCGCGTACGCATGGGGACTCGTGTGAAGACACTGCTTCGTTCTGCGGCGATACTCGCGGTCATCCTGGTGTCCGTCGCAACGCTTCTGGTTTCGGCGTCTGGAGGGAACGCGATCCCGTTGGCGTTGCTCAGCGTCGTGACGGTGGCCGGCGCCGTGTGGGTGCTTGCACAGACCCGGAGACGGTAGACCGCGCCGAGCGGCAGCTCGCGACGGCCCAGCTTTCTCCGCAATCCTCTTCGACACCGGCCGCTGACGCGACCGCACGGCTCAGGCGGCGCGCCAGCACCCCACGAGATGGTCGTCGACCAGGCCGGCGGACTGCATCAGCGCGTACATCGTGGTGGGTCCGACGAAACGGAATCCGCGGCGACGGAGCTCTTTGCTCAGAGCGGTCGACTCGACCGTGACGGCGGGAACGTCGGCGAACGAGACGGGCCTCTCCCGCGACGCGAGCGGGCGGAACGACCAGACGAGGGCGTCGAGCTCACCGGGCGCCATCGTGGCCACGATCCCGGCGTTACCGATGACGGCCTCGATCTTGGCGCGGTTGCGCACGATGCCCGCATCCGCCATGAGCTGCTCGATCTCGGCGTCGCCGAAGCCCGCCACGCTCGGTGCGTCGAAGTCCGCGAAGACCTCACGGAACCGCGGGCGCTTGCGCAGGATCGTGATCCAGCTGAGGCCCGCCTGGAACCCCTCGAGGCTCATCTTCTCGAAGAGCGCCCGGTCGCCGTGCAGCGGCCGACCCCACTCCTCGTCGTGATAGCGGATGTACTCGGCATCGCTCCCGCTCCACCCGCACCGCGGGCGCCCGTCCGTGCTCACGAGGTCGATCACACCGCCACCCTAGCCGCGACAGCGGACACGGCCGGGGCGGCGGCGCACCGTCACTTCTTCGACAGCGACTTCTCGGAGACGGGCGCATCGCCCGATGCGACGAGCGCCTCGACGTACGCCCGGGCCTCGTCCTGGCGGGCCTGCTCGGCGCCAGAGGCGATGGGGGCGCGCACGTGCTCGGGCTCGAAGCCCCACGCATCCACGAGGTCCTGCGCGTGGGGACGGAGGCGGGAGGACAGTCGGCCGATGTAGCGCGACACCGCGCCGGCGCGCTGCGTCGACAGGCGCCCGTGCAGCAGGTACCAGGCCAGGTGCTTCTCGATGACGCTGAGGCCGAACAGGTCGCGCAGCCAGGTGAGCACCTGCAGCGTGCCGTCGTCGTTGATGCGGTGGATGGCGTCGGTGAAGGCCTCCCACTGCAGCAGCTCGCCGTGGGCGCGGGCGGCCTCGATCAGGTCGGCCTGGTTCTCGTTGAAGAGCGCCGCGGCCTCGGCCGGGGCGAGCTTGCCCGCGGGACGGAGACGCCCCGCGACATCGGCGACCATCTGCTGCACGCGATCGGCGAGGAGTTCGTGCTGCTGGTCTTCGCGGAGTCCCAGCTCGACCGAGCGCGCCGTCGACCCCAGGTCGGCGACCGACTGGCCCAGGCGACGCAGCCCCGCACCGTGGAACACCTTGCCCGCCGTCTGGCCGACGGCGTACCGGGCGAGCGCCGCGGTGTCCTTGCCCTTGAACTGCCGGGCGAAGTCGGCGAGCAGCCGCTTGCCGACGAGCTGGAGGAGCACGTTGTTGTCACCCTCGAAGGTGACGTACACGTCGAGGTCCGAGCGCAGCCCCACGAGGCGGTTCTCGGCGAGGAACCCGGCGCCGCCGCAGGCCTCGCGGCACTCCTGCAGGGTGTCGAGCGCGTTCCAGGTCGACAGCGGCTTCAGCGCGGCGGCGAGCGTCTCGAGGTCCTCGCGCTCTTCGGACGTGTCGGTGCGCCCCGAGAACACGCCGTCGAACTTCTGCAGGAACTCGTCGTGAGCGAAGGCCTGGGCGTAGACGGTGGCCAGGCGCGGCATGAGCCGGCGCTGGTGCTTGCCGTAGTCGAGGAGCATCACCTCGGGCGTGCCGGCGCCGGAGTCGAACTGGCGACGCTGATTGGCGTAGGTGACCGCGATCTTCAACCCCAGCGCCGATGCCGTGGTGGCGGCGCCGTCGAGCGAGATGCGTCCCTGCACGAGCGCGCCCAGCATGGTGAAGAAGCGTCGGCCGGGACTCGAGATCTCGCTCGAGTACGAACCGTCCGCGGCGACGTCGCCGTAGCGGTTGAGCAGGTTCTCGCGGGGCACGCGCACCTGGTCGAAGTGCAGGCGTCCGTTGTCGATGCCGTTCAGCCCGCCCTTGACGCCGTCGTCCTCGCCACCGATGCCGGAGAGGAACTGCCCCTCCTCGTCGCGGATCGGCACGAAGAAGCAGTGCACGCCGTAGTTGACGCCACCCGTGATCAGCTGCGCGAAGACGGTCGCGGCCCGCCCGTGCAGGGCGGCGTTGCCGAGGTAGTCCTTCCAGGCGCCGCGGAACGGCGTGTGGATGACGAACTCCTCGGTGTCGGCGTCGTACGTCGCCGTGGTGCCGATGGCGGCCACATCCGAGCCGTGTCCCGTCTCGGTCATCGCGAACGCCCCGGGGAGCGCGAGCGAGGCCACATCCGCGAGCCACCGGTCGTGGTGCTTCTTGGTGCCGAGCTGCTGGATGGCGGCCCCGAAGAGCCCCCACTGCACGCCCGCCTTGATCTGCAGGCTGGGGTCGGCCAGCACGAGCTCTTCGAAGCCGGCGATGTTGGCGCCGTTGTTGTCGATGCCGCCGTACTCGGCGGGATAGGCCCGGGCCGCGGCGCCGTTGTCGACGAGGAGGTGCAGCTGGCTGAGCACACGCTCACGGTGCTCGGCGACGGTCTGACCGTCGATGCGCCAGAACGCGGAGTCCTTGATCATCTCGCGGGCGTCCCGGCGGGTGTCGGCCCAGGTGCCCAGCAGCAGGTCGTTGACGGCCCGCAGGTCGATCCGCGCCTCGGCGGCCTGCGCGGCGGTGTGCGGCGCCTCCGGGGCACCGCCGGCGGGGGTGCGCGTGCTGGAGGCCGGTGTGGTGGAACGGACGACGGCGTCGGTCATGAGGTCACCCTTCGGTGGGATCGGGAGAACACCCCCGACGGTAGGAGGCACACAACGCCTGCCCAACTCGATTGGATGTGTTCCACAAGCGGCCGGGGTGATGCGGCGCGAACGGGTTGTGCCTGCGCTACATCTGCCGCGTTGTGCTTCGCCCGCGATGACGACGGGGTCAGGCCGGGGCGTCGAGGCGGTCCATCGCCGCCTGGATCGCCACGGCGGCCGCTCCCCGCGCCCAGGCGGGGAAGCCGGACTCGTCGACGTGGATGTCGAGCGGCTGCGCCAACGGATCGCGTCCCGCCTCGATGGCGGCGCGCACGAGGGGTTCCACGAGGGCGAACAGGGCGACGCCCTCGCCCGCGAGGACGACCGAGGACTGCAGACTGAAGTTGGCGGCGAGCGCGATCATGCGCCCGAGCGCCGTCCCGGCGGCGTCGATGACGGCGCGGGCAGCGGGCTCCCCCTCGGCGGCGAGCGCGAGCGCCTGGTCGTAGTCGACCGGACGCCGCAGCGCCGCAGACACCTGCGCGGCGATCGATCCCGCCGAGAGCATCGCCTGCGCGCACCCGCGGTGACCGTCCTGGCAGAGGGGTCCGTACGGGTCGAGCGGGATGTGGCCGCCGGTCCCTGCGGTGGCATCGGGGGTGTGCACGACGTCGCCGCCGACGACGAGCCCGTAGCCGACGCCGGCACCGATCGTGAGGGTCGCGAAGCCCGACATCCCCCGGCCCAGCCCGAACCACCGCTCGGCCTCGGCCAGAGCCACGACGTCGTTCTCGACGGAGACGGGAACGCCCAGCGCCTGTTCCAACCGGCGCGCCAGCGCCACGTCCTGCCACTCGAGGAAGGGCGCGTGGCGCACGACACCGTCGTGCACCACACCGCCCACACTGATGCCGATGCCCGCGAGATCGGAGACCGCGAGAGCACCGACGACCTCGACGACCTGGGCGATGACCGCATCCGGGTCACGGGCGAGGATGCGGCGCTCCTCTCCCCGCAGCGACTCGGCACGGATGTCGGTCGCCACGGCGTAGACCCGGTCGCCCGTCAGCTTCACACCCACGAACGATCCCAGTCCCGGCGCGATGTCGAGCGGGCGCGAGGGGCGTCCGACCGAGCCGTCGGCGACGTCATCCAGTTCGACGATCACACCGCGCTCGAGCAGCGGCTTGGCGAGGCGGGTGAGACTGGCCGGCGACAACCCGAGCGTGGAGGTGAGCGCGCTGCGCGAGAGGGGACCGTGGATGAGGACGGCTTTGGCCAGGGCCACTTCGCTCTCGCTGACCATCCAGTTCGCTCCCCTTCGTGCGCTTTCGTTCCATCTTGGCACGAAGCCGAACGAATTCGACGCCTCCGCGCGCGCCGAGACCCTTCTTGACCGCCTAGTTAATTCCGTGCTAGAAGTAATCCCATGTTCAACGACGACGCATCCGCCGCCGCGCCCCTGCCCCCCACGGTGGCCCACCTCCGCCGCGACGGGACGAGCGTCGTCGTCGATCTGACGCCCGGGAGCACCCCGAGCATCGTGCACTGGGGCGAGGATCTGGGCGCCGCATCCGACGACGAACTGCGATCGCTCGCGACGGCCGCGCACGCCCAGCGCATCTCGGGCGGACTCGACACCACGGCCACGCTGAGCCTGCTGAGCACCGACGCCAGCGGATGGGCGGGATCACCCGGCCTGCAAGGACACCGACCGGACGGCGGCGGCGTGAGCGCGCTCCTGACGCTGCGTCATGCGGATGCCACCGCGCACGCCCTCGCCATCGACCTCCGCGACGACGAGGCCGGGCTCCGCGCCCGCATCGACCTGCGGCTGCGCGAGGGCGGCGTGCTCGCCCAACGGATCAGTCTGCGCAACGCCGGCGACGACGCGTACACGGTGACCTCGCTCCAGGCGAGCTTCCCCGTGCCGTGGGACGCCACCGAGATCCTCGACACGAGCGGACGCCACCTCCGCGAGCGGTCGTCGCAGCGCCACGCCTTCACCTTCGGCACGCACCTCCGCGAGAGCCGCCGCGGGCGCCCCGGCGCCGACGCCACGCTGCTGCTGGCAGCGGGCCGCCCCGGCTTCGGGTTCGAGACCGGGCGCGTGCACGCCGTGCACCTGGGATGGAGCGGCAACACCCGCATCCTCGCCGAGCGCACCCCCACGGGCGACGCCTTCCTCGCCGCCGGCGAACTGCTCGGCCCCGGCGAGCTCACCCTCGCCCCCGGCGCCGAGACCACCACGCCGTGGGCCTACGGGTCCTGGGGCGACGGGCTCAACGAGATGGCCGGGCGGTTCCACGACATGTGGCGCGCCCGCCCGCAGCACCCCGCCCGCCCCCGCCCCGTCACGCTCAACACCTGGGAGGCCGTCTACTTCGACCATTCGCTCGACACGCTCACGCGTCTGGCGGATGTCGCCGCCACCGTCGGCGTGGAGCGCTATGTGCTCGACGACGGGTGGTTCCTCGGCCGTCGCGACGACACCGCCGGCTTGGGCGACTGGACGGTCGACCCGGCCGTCTGGCCGCAGGGACTGCATCCGATCGTCGACCATGTGACCTCGCTCGGCATGGAGTTCGGGCTCTGGGTGGAGCCCGAGATGGTCAACCCCGACAGCGAGCTCGCGCGGGCCCACCCGGACTGGATCCTGCGCGGCCGGACGGATCTGCCGCCCTCCGCGCGTCAACAGCAGGTGCTCGATCTCAGTCGACCCGAGGCCTACGCCCACATTCGCGATGCGCTCACGGCGCTGCTCGCGGAGTACCCCATCTCCTATCTGAAGTGGGATCACAATCGCGATCTCGTCGACGCCGGCTCCGGCCCGGGCGGCGGTGCGCGCGTGCACGCCCACACCCGTGCGGTGTACCGGCTGCTCGACGAGCTGAAGAGCGCGCACCCGGGCCTTGAGATCGAGAGCTGCGCCTCGGGCGGAGCCCGCGTCGACCTCGGCATCCTCGACCGCACCGACCGGATCTGGACGAGCGACTGCCTCGACCCGATCGAGCGCCTGGAGAACCAGCGGTACACCTCGCTCGTCGTCCCGCCCGAGATGATGGGCATGCACCTCACCACACCGCACGTGCACTCCACGAACCGCACGGTGTCGCTGAGCCTCAGCGGCGCCGTCGCCCTGTTCGGCCACTTCGGCATCGAGTGGGACGTCACCACCCTCACCGACGACGAACGGGATGCGGTCGCCGCCTGGGTCGCGCTGTCGCAGCGGGTGCGCCCGCTGGTCGCCACGGGACGCAGCATCCACGTCGACACGGGCGAGGAGGCGCTCGACGTGCGCGGAGTCGTCGCCGACGACGGCGCCTCGGCGTTCTTCACCCTCACGCAGGTCACCTCGATGGTCGCGTCCCCCGGCGGACGCGTGCGTCTTCCCGGGCTCGACCCCGATCGGTCCTACCGCCTCCGCGTGGCGACGCCCGGCGGCCTCGTGCAGGAACCGGCCCAGTCGCCGCTCGTCTGGGCGCACCAGGACACCGTGCTCTCGGGGCGGGCGCTGGGCGCCGTCGGCGTGCGCCCTCCGGTCCAGCACCCGCAGCAGGCCGTCGTCCTCGAGCTCACCGCTGTCTGATCCCTTCCATCCCCCCGCGCAAGGAGGCGCTTCCATGAGATCCAGAACCGTACGAGCCGCGGTCGCGGCCGTCGGCGTCGTCGTCACCGCTCTCGCGGTGAGCGGCTGTGCCGGCGGAGACGATCAGGTGACCACACTCGACTTCTTCCAGTTCAAGGGAGAGGCGACCGGGGACTTCGCCACGATCATCGACGAGTTCGAGGCGCAGAACCCCGACATCCGCATCGTGCAGAACCAGGTGGCGGATTCCGAGACCCTGATCCGCACCCTGCTGGTGAAGGACCGCACGCCCGACGTCATCACCTTGAACGCCAACGGCAACTTCGGGCGCCTTGCCGAGGCCGGCGTCTTCTACGACTTCAGTGATGAGCCCGTGCTCGACACGATCAACCCCGGTGTGCAGGAGATCCTCGCGCAACTCGGCAACGCCGACGGCGAGGTCAACAGCCTCGGCTACGTCAACAACGCCAACGGCATCATCTACAACCGGGCGATCTTCGCCGAGCAGGGCCTGGGGGTTCCCGAGACCTGGGACGAGCTCATCGCACTGTGCGACACCTTGGTCGAGCGGGGCATCACCCCGTTCTCGACATCGCTCGCCGAGAACTGGACCGCGATGCCGTCGTGGAACGGCATCGGGGCGTACTACAGCCAGGACGGCTTCTTCGACGAGATGCGCGCCGAGGGGGAGAACGTCGGACCCGATGCTCCGGCGTCGTTCGAGAAAGACTTCCCGGAAGCGATGGCGCAGCAGGCGCAGCTGTTCCAGTACTCGCAGGACGGCTACCGCGGCGCGTCCTACGACGACAGCACCTCGCTGTTCGCGCAGGGAGGCGCCGCGATGATGCTCCAGGGCATCTGGGCACTCAGCCCGGTCAAGGCGGTCAACCCCGACATCGACGCGGCCATCTTCCCCTACCCGGTGCCCGAGGATCCCGACGACCGCGTGTTGGTCTCGGGCGTCGACGTCACCGTGACGATGGCGCGCGACACCCCCCACCGGGAAGAGGCGCTCCGCTTCATCGAGTTCCTCTTCCAGCCCGAGATCATCGAACGCTTCGCGGCATCGCAGACCATGGTCCCCTCCGTCGTCGGCGCCGAGCTGAGCGACGACCCCGCGCTGCAGTCGGTCGCGCCGTACTTCGACGAGGGCCGGATCACCGGGTTCATCGATCACCAGGTACCCACCGCCATCCCCGTGGTCGGCGTCGTGCAGCAGTTCCTGTACGACGACAACGCAGATGCAGCACTGCGCACCCTCGACAACGAGTGGCGCAAGGTCGCCGCCCGCACGATCACTCCGAAGGAGGACTGAGATGGCCGCCCTCACCGCATCCGAGGCCACCCGCGCATCGTCGGCCTCCCGGAGACGGACCGCAACGCCCCGCCGGCGCGGAGCGCTCGCACCGCGTGCGTACTACTGGTTCGTCTGGCCCGCCGTGCTCGCGTTCGCCGCGTTCCACACGCTGCCCGTCATCATCGGCGTGTTCTTCAGTTTCACGAACTACGCCGGGTATGGGACCTGGGACTTCGTGGGCATCGCGAACTACCTGAACATCTTCCGGGACGACCGCGTACTCGAGGCCTACGGGTTCTCGTTCCTGTTCGCGATCGTGGCCACCGTGGCCACCAACGCCATCTCGCTCGCGATCGCGATGGGGCTCAACGCCAAGATCCGCGCACGGAACTTCTGGCGCGGCGTGTACTTCGTTCCCTACATCCTCGCGGTGCTCGTCGTCGGATACGTGTTCCAGTTCCTGTTCTCGAACTCGCTGCCGAAGATCCTCGAGGGCATCCCCCTGTTCCGCGACAACATCCTCACGAACCCCGACTGGGCCTGGACGGCGGTCGTCGTGCTCGCGGTGTGGCAGGCGTGCGCGTTCTCGATCATCATCTATCTCGCCGGTCTTCAGACCATTCCCGCCGACATCTACGAAGCGGCATCCATCGACGGGGCCAGCGGCGCCCGGCAGTTCCGCTCGATCACCTTCCCCCTCATCAGCGCCTTCTTCACGATCAACGTGGTGCTGAGCCTGAAGGGGTTCCTGCAGGTGTTCGACCCGATCATCGCCCTCACCAACGGCGGGCCGGGCACGTCGACCGAATCGGTCACGATGCTCATCTTCCGCGGCGGATTCTCGGGCGGCGAGTTCGCCTACCAGACCGCGAACGCGGTGATCTTCTTCGTGGTGATCACGATCGTCTCGCTCCTCCAATTCCGGGTCCTTCAGCGCAGAGAGGCCGACTTCTGATGTCCAGCTCCGTCACCACCCCCATCGAGGCCGACTCGACCACCGCGATCGTGCTCCCCCGCCGGCGGCGCCGAGGCGGCGCGGACGAAACCGATACGCGACGCACCAACTGGTGGGCGACAGCGCTGATCGCGGTGTGCTCGCTGACCGTGATCATCCCGCTCTACCTCGCTGTCGCCGTCGCGCTGAAGACGCCGGCTCAGCTCGCGGCGGGCACGGGCTTCGAGCTGCCCTGGCCGATCAACTGGGGCAACTTCGCCGTGGCGTGGGAGCGCACCGACTTCCCGCAGGCTCTGCTGAACACCGCGATCATCACCGTGGGCTCGGTCGTGTTCACGCTGTTCACGAGCTCGCTCGTGGCCTACGCACTGGCGCGGAACCTGCACCGGCCGTTCTTCAAGGGCGTGTTCTACTACCTGCTCGCGGCATTGTTCATCCCGTTCCCGATCATCATGCTGCCGCTGGTCAAGCAGACCTCGCTGCTCGGGCTCGACAACCCCGCGGGCATGATCGTGCTCTACACGATCTACGGCCTCAGCCTGAACATCTTCATCTACACCGCCTTCATCCGCTCGATCCCGATCGAGCTCGAAGAGGCGGCGCGGATGGACGGCGCCTCGACCTGGCGGGTCTTCCGTCAGATCGTGTTCCCCCTGCTGATGCCGATGAACGCCACGGTCGGCATCCTCACGTGCGTCTGGGCGTGGAACGACTTCATCATGCCGCTCGTGGTGCTCACCTCGCCTTCGGATCGCACGCTCTCGCTCGCGCAGTACGTGTTCCAGGGGCAGTACAACACCGACTACACCGTCGCGTTCGCGTCGTACCTGATGGCGATGGCACCGCTGCTGCTGGTCTACATCTTCTCGCAGCGCTGGGTCATCTCCGGAGTCATGCGCGGTTCCATCAAGTAGTCGGATCGGTGTGCGCGCGGATGTCGGATGCCGCGCGCACACTGGATGCGGGAGGCGCACGATGACGATCGCACTCACGCTCTGGGGCCCCGATGACCTCGCGGTGCTGGAACGCTCCAACACCCCGGCCATGACGCGGCATCTCGGTGGCCCCGAGACCGACGCGCAGGTGCGTGAGCGCCAGGCCCGGTATCTGCGGCTGAACACCTCGGGCGAGGCGCAGATGTACCGCATCGACCTCGACGGGGTGGCCGTCGGCGGCATCGGGTTCTGGCGGATCGACCACGACGGCGAGCCGTCCTACGAGACGGGCTGGGGCGTCGAGACCGCGTACCAGGGGCGCGGCATCGCCCGCGAAGCGCTGCGGCAGATCATCGGGCTCGCACGGGCCCGCGGTGACCGGCGTCTGCTGGTCGCCTACCCGGGGGCAGACAACCCCGCATCCAACGCGCTCTGCCGAGGTGCCGGCTTCGTGCGCGGCCGCACGTTCACCGAGCCCTGGCGCGGCGGCGAGCTCACCGTCACGGCCTGGGCGCTCGATCTGACGTCGCCGAGCGGAGTGTGAGGATCGAGTCGGGCTCGGCGTGAGCGCGATCGGGCGGGTCAGCCGCGCGATCGCGCGGGTCAGGCGCGCGCGATGACCTCGAGTACCGCCTCGCCGTAGGCGTCGCGCTTCTTGGCGCCGATGCCGGTGATGCCGTCGAGGTCGCCCATGCTGCCCGGGCGATGCTCGGCGAGGGCACGGAGGGTGGCGTCGCCGAAGACGATGTAGGCCGGAACCCCCTGCTCGCGCGCGGTCTGCGCGCGCCACTCGCGGAGCGCTTCGAACAGCCCGCGATCGCCCTCGGGGAGGCTGTCGGAGGCCGACGACTTGCGCGCCCGCGACCCTCCGCCGCCGCTCGGCCGGCCGATGACGTCACGGCGCAGCGGCACCGGGGTGTCACCGCGCAGCACGCCGCCGGCCTCCTCGCCGAGGGCGAGCGTGCCGTAGTCGCCGCGCGCGACCAGGATGCCGCGGGCCAGCAGCTGCCGGACGATGCTGCGCCAGTCCTGGTCGGAGAGGTCGGCGCCCAGTCCGTAGGTGGCGAGCTCGTTGTGGCGCTGCTGCCGGATGCGCTCGGTGTCGGCGCCGCGCAGGATGTCGATGATCTGCCCGGCACCGAACGACTGGTTGCGCTCGCGCTGCAACCGCACGACGGTCGACAGCAGCTTCTGCGCCGGCACGAGCCCGTCGTAGGTCTCGGGCGGGGTCAGGCAGGTGTCGCAGTTGCCGCACGGCTCGGAGGGCTGGCCGAAGTAACCCAGAAGGTTCTGCCGGCGGCATCCCACCGTCTCGCAGAGCGCCAGCATGGCGTCGAGATGCTGGCCGAGCCGCATCTTGTACGAGCGATCGCCCGGGCTCTGGTCGATCATGCGGCGCTGCTGGACGACATCGCCCAGTCCGTATGCCATCCACACGACGGACGGATCGCCGTCGCGACCCGCACGGCCCGTCTCCTGGTAGTAGCCCTCGACGGACTTCGGCAGGTCGACGTGCGCCACGAAACGCACGTCCGGCTTGTCGATGCCCATGCCGAACGCGATCGTCGCGACCATGACCACACCGTCGTCGCGCAGGAATCGCGACTGGTGCGTCGCCCGCATCTCGGCCGGGAGACCCGCGTGGTACGGCAGCGCGTCGAGCCCCTGCGCGCGCAGGTACTCGGCGGTCTGCTCGACGCTCTTGCGGCTCAACGCGTAGACGATGCCGGCGGAGTTCTCGGGCTGGGAGCGGATGAACGACACGAGCTGCCGACGCGGATCGACCTTCGGCTCGACCCGGTACTGGATGTTGGGACGGTCGAAGCTGGCGACGAAGTGCCGGGCGTCGTCGAGATGAAGCCGCTCGGTGATCTCCTTGTGGGTGGCGTGCGTCGCCGTGGCGGTGAGCGCCATCCGCGGCACACCCGGGAACAGCTCGCCGAGCCCGCCGAGCGCGAGGTAGTCGGGGCGGAAGTCGTGGCCCCACTGCGACACGCAATGGGCCTCGTCGATCGCGATGACGCTGAGCGTGCCCCGCTTCAGGAGCGCGGTGGTCGCCGCGAGGTTCAGGCGCTCGGGCGCCACGTAGAGCAGGTCGAGCTCTCCCGCGACGTACGCGCGCTCGACCGCGGCACGCTCGGTCGGGCTCTGCGTGGAGTTGAGGAACGCCGCGCTCACGCCGTTGGCCAGCAGCGCCTCGACCTGGTCGTGCATGAGGGCGATCAGGGGGCTCACGACCAGGCCCGTGCCCGGTCGTGCCATCGCCGGCACCTGATAGGTCACGCTCTTGCCGCCACCGGTGGGCATGAGCACGATGGCGTCGCCGCCGCCCATGACGTGGGCGACGATCTCGGCCTGATCGCCGCGGAACGCGTCGTACCCGTAGACCTGCTTGAGCACATCGCGCGGGTCGGAGCCCGTCAGATCGCGGCGGGGTGCGGCGGGAGCCGGGTCTTCGGGCGGGATCCAGCCGTCATCCGGCGGCGCGAGATCGTAGGGCGGGCCCGCGGCCGGACTCGGCTCGTACGCCAGGTCGTACGGGGGCTCCTCTTCGAGCGGCGGAGCCCACGCATCCGGCGGGGTGTCCCAGGGATCCGGATGCGACGAACTCATCCCTCCAGCGTAACCAGGCCCACCGACGCCCCGCGCCGTCAGCACCAGCGATCGGCGAGACCCGACACGACGTTCAGATTGCGGTTGGTGGCGACGCCCAGGAGCTTCGCGGCGGCGAGGGGATCGACCGTGCCGTCGGCGTACCCCGGGCCGAGGAGCGCGTGCGCCGCCCGGCCCCGCACCACCATCTCGCCCATCGGCCCGCTCGTAGCCTCCACCTGGGCCGCCGCCTCGGCGCTCAGCTCCTCTTTGAGGAGGTACACGTAGTGGCGCGCGAGCCCCGGCCGCGCCGCCGACAGCTCCCGGGCGGTCTCGGCGATGTCGACGAACTCGGGCACCGTGAACACGATCGTCGGCACGTCGAACCCGCGGTCGGCGGCGAACGCCCGCTCGAGTGACTCCTCGATACGCCGGCGCGACCGCATCCGCGTGGTGAATCGCACGTTGCCGGTGTTGAGGTGCGTCACGACCTCGTCGAACCCGAGCGAGGTGACCGTGCGGCGGATGTCGTCTTTGGGGAAGACCCGCTTCGCTCCGAGGTTGATGGCGCGAAGGAACGCGAGGTGGGTCGGCACCGGCCCATTGTGGCGTGCCGACGCCCGCGGCGGAAGGGGTGGGGTGGTGGGGGTGGGTGGTGCTGGGGGTGGGTGGTGCTGGGGGTGGGTGGTGCTGGGGGTGGGGGCTTCTGCTGGCTTCTGCTGGCTTCTGCTGCCGAGCGGAGGAGATCCACCCGGCGGAGGATCGACCGGGCCACATCCGCCCTCCGCTCGCTCGATCTCCTCCGCTCAGCACGGTAAGGCGCCGGCCGGCCGGCGGATGCGGTGACCCGAGCCCGTGCGGGAGGAGCGGCAGGACGGCTCCGCGTCAGGGGAACGACGCCTTGAGGGCGAGGATGCGGCGAGCTGCGTCGTCGACCTTGTCCGCGAAATCGGGGTCGGTGCGGGCGCGGTCGAGGACGGCACCGTACATCTCGGGGAACACCGAGGCATCGGCCGAGAGCAGCAGCAGGTCGACGCCCGCATCCACCGCGAGAAGCGCCCGATCGGCCGGGGCCCACTTCTCGACCTGGGCGGGAGCCGACAGGTCGTCCGTCATCACGACGCCGTCGAAGCCGAGGTCCTCCCGCAGCAGACCGGTCACGACGGGCGCCGAGAAGGCGGCGGGCGCGGTCGGGTCGATGCGCTCGTACACCGCGGTCGCCATCATGACCACCGAGGGTCCCTCGGCGAGCAGCGTGCGATAGACGGCCACATCCGGAGCGTCGGCGCCGACCTCGGTGTCGACGACGTCGGAGGCGTAGTCGGTGTTGCCGGTGACGCGGCCGAGCCCCGGGAAGTGCTTGATCGTGGGCAGGATCCCCGCGTCGCGCATGCCCTGCGCGAATGCTCCGGCCTTGCCCGCGATGGTGGCCTCGTCGTAGCCGTAGTGGCGGTTGTAGATGCCGATGGGCTGATTGAGGCGCGATGTCTCGGGGCTCGTGATGATGTCGGCGACCGGCGCGAGGTTCATGTCGATCCCGGCGGCGGCCAGCTGCGAGCCCCACCGCGCAGCATCCGTTCGGAGCGTCGCGTCGTCGCGCTGCGCCGACGTGAGCGCGGTCGGCATCTGCTCGAAGCCGTCGCCGGCGAGCACCTGCACGTCACCGCCCTCCTGGTCGGTCGCGACCCACAGATGCGGGGCGGATGCGGGGTGCACCGCGGTGAACTGAGCCACCAGCGCGGCGGTGCCCGCGGTTCCCGCGGTGGATCGCCCGTGCAGGAAGATGCCGCCGATACCCGGGTCGGCGATGGCCGCGAGGGTCGTCGGATCGGCACCGTCGACCGAGGTGCCCACCATGAACAGCTGTCCGACGCGCTGCTCCAGCGTCAGGGCGTCGATCGGATCGACCGCCGTCGGAGTGGGCGACGGCGTGGGCGATGCCGCTGTGGGCGAGGGCACCGGGGCGGGCCGCTCGGCGGCGCAGCCGGCGAGCGCGACGCCCAGCACGGCCGCCAGGGCAGCCGCCACCCTCATCCGTCGCGCGATCCTCATCCCCCCAGTCTCCCCCGCCCCCGCCGTGAATGCGCCCCGCCATCTCCCGGCCGACCTCCCCCGCCGAGCATCGCGCCGTGCTTCCCGGCCGCGCTCCCCGCCGCGCTTCCCGGCCGCGCTTCCCCGCCGAGCTCCCCGGCCGCGCTTCCCCGCCGAGCGCACACCCCGTCGCCGAAAGGACATCCCGGACGGTATGCGCTCGACGACAGGATGTGCGCTCGGCGAGAAGAGACGGGCCCGTCACGGGAGGAACCCCGCGGCGGATGCCTCACGCTCCTCCCTCCCGGGGCTCCCCCGGTCGAGCGCACATCCCGTCACCGAAAGGACATCCCGGACGGTATGCGCTCGACGACAGGATGTGCGCTCGGCAATGGAGACGGGTCCCCGAGAGGCAGCACCGGCCGAAGGGCAGCACCGACGGCGGGCTAGAGGCGGAGGACCTGGGTGACGGTGACGACGGCGGTGCCCTCCTCGGCGGATGCGGGGAGATCCACCCGCGCTCGGATGCGCCAGTCGTGGTCGCCCTCCGGGTCGTCGAGGATCTGCTCGACCGTCCAGAAGCCGGCGCCGGCCTCGGACTCGTCGATCGCGCACAGCGCGGGCGAGCGGGCGGGACCGCCGGTGAGCAGGGCGTCGTGATCGGCGAAGTACCCGTCGAGGGCCTCGGGCCATCCCGCATCCGGGTCGAGGGCGACGAGGTCGTCGTCGCGTTGCAGCGCCGCGAGCTGCACGCGGCGGAACATCTCGTTGCGCACCAGCACGGTGAACGCCCGGCGGTTCGCGACGACCGAGGGCGGCGCGGGCGGGACGACGGGTTCGTCGGGATCGCCCGGGTTGACCAGCCGCTCCCACTCGTCGACCAGGCTCGAGTCGACCTGTCGTACCAGCTCCCCCAGCCACTCGATCAGATCGAGCAACTGCTCGGTGCGCGCTTCGGCCGGCACCGTCTGACGGATCGCCCGGTACGCATCGCTGAGATAGCGCAGCACCAGGCCCTCGCTGCGCCCCAGCTGGTACCACGACACGAACTCGCCGAACGAGAACGCCTGCTCGAACATGTCGCGCACGACCGACTTGGGACGCAGCTCGAAGTCCCGCACCCAGGGCTGGCTCGACGCGAACACCTCGAACGAGTCCGCCAGCAGGTCGGCGAGGGGCTTGGGGTGGGTCACGGCCTCGAGCGCCGCCATCCGCTCCTCGTACTCCACGCCGTCGCGCTTCATCGCCGCGACCGCCTCGCCGCGCGCCTTGAACTCCTGCTGCGCGAGCACGGGACGCGGATCGTCGAGCGTCGCCTCGATCACGCTGACGACATCGAGCGCGTAGTGCCCGCTGCCGGCTGTGCGCCCGGCGCCGACCCTCGCGCCGCCGGCCGACGGCGCCGCATCCTCACCCAACGCTTCTCGGAGATCCGCGCCGTTCTCGGAGGTTTCGGGCGCGACGGTCCGAAAAACGTCGGATTCTCCGAGAACCGGCTCGCCCGGCACACCAGCACCCGCCGCTCCACCAGCGCCCGGCGCACCAGCACCCGCCGCACCCGCCTCCACCGAGGGCCCCCGGCCGACCTCGATGCCCGGATCGAGCAGGCCGATCGCGGCGAGCGCGAAGGGCGAGAGCGGCTGGTTGAGGGCGAAGTTGGGCTGCAGGTCGACGGTGAGCCGGACGCGGCCGCCCTCCGTCACCTCGACGATGTCGGCGGTGCGGAGGGTGCGGAAGATCGCGATCGCCCGGCGCGCGAGCGCGTAGCGGCGCGCGCGGGGCTCGTGGTTGTCGAAGACCAGCGAGCGCACGTTCTCGAACACGTCGCCGCCGCGGGCGATGACGTTGATGAGCATGGCCGCCGTGAGCTGCATCTGCGGCACGAGCGGCTCGGGCTCGGCGACGACGAGGCGGTCGAACGACCCCTCGCCCCAGTTCACGACGCCGGTCGGCGCCTTCTTGCGCACGATCTTCTTGCGTTTGGATGCGTCGTCGCCGGCCTTCGCCAGGGCCACCGCGTTCTCGATCTCCCACTCAGGGGCCATCACCACGACGTTGCCCGAGGTGTCGTACCCCGCGCGTCCCGCGCGCCCCGCGACCTGGTGGAACTCGCGGGCGCTGAGCTGCCGCATCCGCGTGCCGTCGAACTTCGACAGAGCCGTGATCAGCACGGTGCGGATCGGCACGTTGATGCCGACCCCCAGGGTGTCGGTGCCGCAGATGACCCGCAGGAGCCCGCGCTGAGCGAGGGTCTCGACGAGGCGCCGGTACCGGGGCAGCATGCCCGCGTGGTGCACGCCGATGCCGGCCCGCACGAGCCGCGACAGCGTCTTGCCGAACGCGGTGGTGAAGCGGAATCCGCCGATCGCCTCGGCGATCTCGTCGCGCTGCGTGCGGGTGGCGACCTTGACGCTCGCGAGCGCCTGCGCGCGCTCCATGGCCTGCGCCTGCGAGAAGTGCACGATGTAGACCGGCGCGTCGCCGTTCTCGAGCAGCGCCTCGACCTGCTGCTGGATGGGGATGCGCGCGTACGCGAAATGCAGCGGCACGGGCCGCTCGACACCGGTCACCTCGACAGTGGGACGCCCGGTGCGCCGCGACAGATCGGCGGTGATCGCCGTGACGTCGCCGAGGGTCGCCGACATCAGCAGGAACTGCGCCCGGGGCAGGAGCAGCAACGGCACCTGCCAGGCCCAGCCGCGGTCGGGGTCGCCGTAGAAGTGGAACTCGTCCATCACGACCTGGTCGACATCGGCGTCCGCGCCCTCGCGGAGCGCAAGGTTCGCCAGGATCTCGGCCGTGCAGCACACGATCGGCGCATCCGGATTGACCGAGGAATCGCCCGTGACCATGCCGACGTTCTCCGCCCCGAAGATGTCGACCAGGGCGAAGAACTTCTCGCTCACGAGTGCCTTGATGGGCGCGGTGTAATAGGTGCGCCCCCCGCGGGCGAGGCAAGCGGCATGGGCGGCCACCGCGACGAGCGACTTACCGGTGCCGGTCGGGGTCGACAGCACGACGTTCGCCCCCGACACGAGCTCGATCGCCGCTTCGTCCTGCGCGGGATACAGCGTGAGGCCGCGCCCGATCGTCCAGTCCACGAACGCGTCGTAGACCGCGTCCGCGTCGTCCCCGGCGGTCCGGGCGAGTTCGGCGAGAGAAGCGGTCACCGTCCGAGTCTGCCTGATCGCACCCGATGAACCGCCCGGACGGCCGAACCCGACCGCCCTGAGGCGGAGGTACCGTGAAGCACAGCCACGAGAGGACCCGCCATGGCCGAACCGCAGGATGTCCGCGTCGAGCGTGCCGACGACCGTTACGTCATCACGGTGGACGGCCACGAGGCCGGGTTCACCCGCTTCCGACCCGACGCCGAGGGCCGGCTCGTCTTCCCCCACACGGTGGTCGATCCCGCCTTCAGCGGTCGAGGGCTCGCGACGACGCTCGTCGCCGAGGCGATGGCGGATGTGGCGGCGCGGGGCGAGACGGTCGTGCCCCGCTGCCCGTTCGTGGTGCGGTACCTGCAGACGCACGAGGTGGCGGACCTGCGCATCGACTGGCCCGACGCATGACCCGCCTGGATGCGGACGCCGACGTCCACACCGAGGGCGCCGTCGAGTGCGACGGCCCGCGCCGGGTCGTGCTCGACAGCCGCGAGGTGCCGCTGGGCGGACTCCGCGGCATGCAGGTGATGCGCGCCCTGCCGCAGCGCGAGCTGCCGATGATCGGCGCCTGGTGCTTCCTCGACCGTTTCGGGCCGCAGGAGACCCTGATGCGGGTCGAGCCGCATCCGCACATCGGATTGCAGACGGTGACGTGGCCGTTGGTGGGCGAGGTGCGCCACCGCGACGGCGTCGGCAGCGATGTGCTCATCGCGCGCGGCCAGTTGAACCTCATGACCAGCGGCGCGGGCATCGCGCATTCCGAGTACTCGCTCGGCGACGACCCGATCCCGCTCGACGCACTGCAGCTGTGGGTGGCCCTGCCCGAGTCGCGACGGCACGGTGCGGCCGCCTTCGAGCAGCACACGGATCTGCCGCACCTCTCGCTGCCCGCCGAGGCTGGCGACGCCGCCTCGGCCACCGTGGTGCTGGGCGAGTTCGCCGGGGTGCACTCCCCCGCCACGACCTACACCCCCATCGTGGGGGCCGAGATCGTGGTGCCCGCCGGCGGCCGCGTGCGCGTGCCGCTGCGCCGCGATTGGGAGTACGCCCTGGTGCCCGTCGAGGGCGCACCCGTCGTCGAGGATGGCGATCCGCTCGGGGTCATGCAGCTGCTGTATCTGGGGCGGGGCCGCGACGGCGCGGTGATCGACGCGGGCCCCGACGGGGCGGTCGTCTTCCTCCTCGGTGGCGAGCCGTTCGAGGACGAGATCGTGATGTGGTGGAACTTCGTGGCGCGCGAGCACGAGGAGATCGAGGCGGCCCGCGAGGCGTGGGAGGCCGGTGACGAGAGGTTCGCGCCCGTCGTCGGCCACGGCCCCGAGCGGGTCCCGGCGCCGCCGCTGCCCGGGGTCAGGCTCACGCGCCGCCGACGCCGTCTCTGACGCGGGAAACTACCCAGACCGATCCGCCCCCGGCGTGCTCTGCCGCTACCGTCGAGGCGAGACCCGCCGCGTCCTGTCGCGCCCGGCCTCCGGATCCGAGGGGGAACCATGTCGACGAGACGACCACTCACACCCGGCGCATGGTGGCGACGCGGTGCGGCGCTGCTCACGGCGACCGCCGTGCTGGCGGCGCTGGCACCCGCGGCGCACGCGGCAGAACCCGGGACGGGAAGCCTGGCGGGCGTCATCCGCTCCGCCGCCGGCACACCCCTCGCCGGCACCGCGGAGCTGACCGGCGACGACGGCTTCCACACGAGCGTGCGGACCGCCGATGACGGCCGCTACATCGCGACCGGCCTTCCCATCGACGACTACACCGTGCGGTTCCTGCCGGATGCGGTGTCGACCGAGGAAGCCCCGTTCGGGTACACGGCGCGCTACTTCATCGACGCCGCCTTCGCCGAGGGCGCCGAGCCCGTCGAGGTGCTGCAGGGCGACACCGAGGGAGTGGATGCGGCGCTGCGCCCCGCGGGACGCGTCGGCGGCACGATCACCCGCGCGGCCGATGCCCCGCAGGCCGTCGTCGACCTCGTGCCGTCGGACATGCCGCTGCCCGAGGACCCCTGGTACACCGGCATCGCGCTGGACGAAGTGGATGCCGACGGCTCCTTCACGGTCGACGCGGCACCGGGCGCCTACACGCTCGCCGTGTACGTCGCGACCGAGGACGGGTACGACATCGTGGCCCTCCGCGACGTGACCGTGCAGTCGGCCGTGCAGAACCCGGATGTCGCGATCGACCTCTCGGGCGGGCTGGACGTCACCCTCATCCGCCCCGGCGGCGCACCCGTGACCGGGATGGAGGTCGCCGCGTCCGCCGGCGGCGGCGTCACGCACTACGCCGTCACGGATGGGGCCGGCACCGCGCGATTCACCGGTCTCACCCCCGGCACCTACGCGATCTCGGTCGTGGCGGTGCCCGACGGCTCGCCGTTCTCCGTCCTCTTCGTCCGCGGCATGCCCGTCGTCTCGCAGCGCACCTCGGATCTCACCTCCGAGCTGGGCGACCCGCTGGGCGAGGGATGGCGGATCGAGGGCGCCACGATCACCGACGACGGCGAGGTGCTGCTGGCGCCCGGTCCCGTCAGCATCACACTGCCGGACTCCGTCGAACTCGACAGCGCGAGCTTCGTCTTCTCCGGCGACGACGAGGATCAGCCGGTGCGCGGCGAGTTCGTGCAGAACGCGGATGACAGCTGGACCGCCACGTTCGATCCCGGCACCCGGGTCGACCGGCTCAACCTCGGCATCCGCCAGGAGTTCGATCTGGGACTCAGCGCCCAGACCATCGTGCGCGTCGCCCGCCCCGTGGTGCCGCACGCGGACCGCCTGACGGACGACACGCGCCAGGGCGTCGTCGCCGGCGCCTCGGTCGCGGTGGGAGCCGCGGCGACGGTGTCGGGTCTGGCGCCGAACGAGTGGTACTTCGCGTGGTGGTTCTCATCCCCCACCGCAGGAGGATGGCTGCGCGCCGACGCGTCCGGCGCGCTGACCGCCCCTGTTCCGGCGGGCATCACGGCGGGAGCGCACGCGCTCGCGTTCGTGACGACGGATGCGGCCCTCGCCGGGTGGACGCCGATCACCGTGACCGCGGCCACCGACGGCGGCGGTGACGGAAACGGCGGCGGCAACGGCAACGCGGCGCTTCCGGCGCGGCTGGCCGAATCCGGAGCGCCCGCGCCCTGGCCCTGGGCGTTCGGCGCGATGCTGCTCATCGGCGCCGGTGCGATGGCGCTCCGCCGCCGCACCGTCTGAGCCCCGCGCGGGCGCAGACCGCGAACGACGAAGGGGGCGGCCCGCGCGGGACGCCCCCTTCGTCGTTGCTCAGCGGCGCCCCCCTTGGGTCTGCCCCCGGCTGGTCTCCATTCACGCCCACAGACCTC
>NZ_JBFBHG010000015.1:0-93935 GCF_040685095.1 Microbacterium sp. NPDC089189 | reverse complement strand
GGGTAAGACCCACTGTCTCGGCGCGAAAGTGCTGTCTCGCGGGTCTGGCGGCGCGCGGGGGTCAGGAGAGGGCGGGGGCGCCGGGGGGCTGGAAGAGCTGCTGACGGCGCAGCTCCTGCTCGAAGAGGCGCTGCTCGGTGAAGGCCGCGAGGCGGGCGCGGGCACGCTCGGCGCGCATGATCGCATCGGCCACCGCGGAGGCGTAGATCTCGCCGCCCGCGTCGCCCGGATGCACCTGGTCGCCGGCCAGCAGGTCGGTGCGCGGTGCGATCGCCGCCGCCCAGTCTGCGACCTGCACGCTGCGGTGCGTCCGTGCGAAGGTCGCGAGATCGGCGTTGACGCCGGCGATCCAGTCGCGGGGCGCGGATGCGGTCACCACGATCAACTGTCGATCGGGCCCGATGATCTGGACGATCTCGTCGAGGGTACGCGTGGAGATCGACCCGTTCGTGCCGAGACCCACCACGACGTAGGGGCGCAACGCTCCGGCGGCGGCGAGCGTGCGAAGGATGCCGGGCGCGGCATACATGGAGCGCGAGACCGCCGCGTCGACCTCGATGCCGGGAAAGCGCGCGAGAAGACCGGATGCGGAGGCCAGCATCACGGAGTCGCCCACGGCGGTGATCTGGTCGCCCGAGACGGTTGTCCCCGCGGCGTCGCTCTCGGGCTGCGCGGGTTCCTGGTCCTCGAGCGCGTCGATGCCCGCCTCCACGACCGCCTCGCTGGTCGAGACGCTGGGGGCGGCGACGATCGCCGCGGTCGTCCCGGCCAGGAGCACGACGGTGACGACGCCGGCGGTCAGCGGGACGGGGCGCACGGCGCGGATGCCGCGCCACAGCGCGCGGGCGGCGGCGCGCAGACCATGGCGGCGGATGGGGGTCTCGACCAGGCGGTAGGACACCTCCGCGACTACGACCGTGATCAGGAGCGTGAGCGCACCGATCCACACCGGGAAGGCGTGGTCGGCGCCGGTGCCCTGCGTGGCGGCGACGACGAGCACGAGTACCGGCCAGTGCCAGAGATACAGTCCGTACGACCGATCGCCCACCCACCGCAGCGGCCGGACGTCGATGGCGCGGCCGAACCACGACCCCGGCCAGCACCCCGCGACGATCGCGAGCGCCGTCAGCGCGCTGGCGCCCAGCAGCGCGCCCGGGAAGGTCGCGATGCCGCTGGTCTCGGGCAGCGCCGCGATGAGGATGATCCCGACGGTGGCGGCGACGCCGACGACGAGGGACCCGCCGCGGGCGAGCGGATGCCGCATCCACCCGGGGGAGAGGCGGCTGGTCCGCTGCCAGACGAGGGCCAGGGCGACCCCGAGGAGCAACCCGAACGCGTGGGTGTCGGTGCCGAAGTAGGCCCGCGTGACGTCCCCGCCGATCGCGAGCGGATCCTGCGCGCCCTGTGCCACGGTGACGCCCATCCAGGCGGCGGATGCCAGCGCGACGACCGCGGCGGCGCCCGCCCGCATCCACGTGCGAGGAAGGAGCAGCAGGACGGGGAGCAGGAGCGGCCACAGCAGGTAGAACTGCTCCTCGACGGCGAGCGACCAGAGGTTGCGGAACAGCTCTCCGCCGCCCGAGGAGAAGTAGTCGGCGCCGTCGACCACGGCGAGCCAGTTGTAGCTGAACGTGACCGCACCCAGGAGCTGGCGGCGCAGGTCGACGAGCACGTCTCCGCCGATCGCCCACGCGACGCTCGAGCAGACGGCGAGCAGCAGCGCCAGGGCGGGGAGCAGGCGTCGCGCCCGTCGGCGCCAGAACGCGCCGAGCGAGATCCGCGACGTGTCCTCGCGCTCTCGCAGCAGGAGCGACGTGATGAGGAATCCGCTGATGACGAAGAAGACGTCGACGCCGATGAAGCCGCCCTTCAGCCACCCCGTCGGGAACAGGTGATAGACGATCACCAGGGTGACCGCGACGGCGCGCAGGCCGTCGAGTCCCGCGAAGCGGGCGCGCGGCAGCGTATCTGTGAAGTGGGGGAGCATGTCCGGAGGGGGCCGGGAGCGACGGCCGGTACCAGTGTAGGCGGCGGGCTCCGACACGGCCCTGAGAGCGCGGGCCGTAGGCTGGACGGGTGCGCATCCGGTTCGATATCGCCTACGACGGGACGCATTTCCGCGGCTGGGCGCGCCAGCCGGGGCTCCGCACCGTGCAGGGCACGCTGGAAGCCGCCCTCGCCCGCATCCTGGCCGGCTCTCCCACGCTCGTCGTCGCCGGACGCACCGACGCGGGAGTCCACGCCAGCGGCCAGGTCGCGCATCTCGATCTGGACGATGCGCAGGTCGGGCGCCTGGCGCAGGGGCGTCGAACAGCGGGCGACCCCGTCGAGGCGCTCGCGCGTCGGCTGCGCGGCGTGCTCGGGGCCTATCCGGATGTGACGGTGCGCCGCACGAGCGCCGCGCCCGCCGGGTTCGACGCGCGGTTCTCCGCGGTGTGGCGGCGGTACTCGTACCGCATCGCCGACGAGATTACCGGCTACGACCCCTTGCAGCGCGAGCGCACCACGTCCGTCCGCGCCGCGCTGGACGTCGAGGCGATGGATGCGGCCGCGCGTTCGCTCATCGGACTCCACGACTTCGCCGCCTACTGCAAGCCGCGCGAAGAGGCGACCACCATCCGCACGCTGCTCGAGTTCGACTGGAGCCGTGACGCCGACGCCGCGATCGTGGCGAACGTGCGGGCCGATGCGTTCTGCCACAGCATGGTGCGCGCCCTCGTCGGCGCCTGCGTGGCCGTGGGCGAAGGACGCCTCTCGGTCGCGGATGCCGCCCGGCTCCGGGACGAGGGCGCGCGCACGAGCGCGTTCAAGGTGCTCGCCGCCCGCGGCCTCGTGCTCGCCGAGGTCGGCTATCCCGCCGACGACCTGCTCGCCACCCGGGCGGAGCAGACACGGGCTCGGCGCGAGATCGAATGAGTCTGCTCTGCGTTCGCGCAAGCGTCATGCCGTAGCCACGCCACGGGCCTAGGGTGGGGATTCTGATGAAGGTGATCTCGTACAACCTGCGCAAGCACCGTGCCGCCGGCGAGCTGGGCGAGCTGGCAGAGAGGCACGGCGTCGACGTGCTGTGTCTGCAAGAGGCCGACACCACGGACATCCCCGCCGAGCTGGGCGGGCTCCGGTTGGCCGACGCGACCAGCCGCAATCGTCTGGGGCTCGCGGTCTACTACCGCGAGAGCAGTTTCCGGCTGCATTCGGTGCGCGCGCTCTCGTTGAAGAAGTCGCTGCACGATCGGGTGCTCAAGCCCGCCGAGGAGCGGATGCTGGGCGTCCGGCTCCACGACATCGACGCGGGACGCGAAATCATCGTCGCCTCGTTCCATGCGGCCCCGCTGACCGCGCTGAACTCGCTCCGGCGCCATCAGATCCGCACCGCGCTCGCGGAGCTGCAGGACCTCGGACCCGGGCTTCCCGCTCTCATGGTGGGGGACTACAACTACCCGGTCTTCAAGGAGCGCCTCGGCCAGCAGGTGCGCGACCAGGGCTACGAGCTGACGCTGAGCGATGCGCGCACCTACACCCGTTACCGCTTCTTCCGAGGGCACTACGACTTCGCGACCTCATCGGGTTTCGACATCGCCCACATCCGGACGCTCCCGCAGGGTCTGAGCGATCATCTGCCGATCGTGGTCACCGCGACGGTCACCACTCCTGCGCGGGCGACGTCGCCCGAGGGCTGAGCCTGGTCAGCCGATCTCGGCGCAGGGCGCCGGCACCGTCCCCGACATGGCGGGGATGACGGGCGTCGCACGGACGGCGAGGGCATCCGTCATCGGGGTACGCGCGCGCAGCTGTGCCGTCGCCGTCTCGCCCGGGGCGAGCTTCGTGGCCCAGGTCAGGACGGTGCGTCCGCTGTCGGTGGACTCTCTGAATCCCGCGCCGCCCTCGTTCGCCGTGAGCCGGGACGAGAGCAGTTCCGCGCCCTCGGGCAGGTAGAGGTACGCGATCGTCTCGGTGATACCGGGCTCGACCCCGAAGCTGCCGTTGCCCGTGATGTACGCGGGAAGCGTGGCGGCATCCGCGGGCGCCTCGCTGCGCAGCGTCACGGTGAGTGTGGCGTCGGTTGCGCCGGTGTCGTCGGTGCACCACGCGACGCCCGTGTCGAGTCCCGTGTAGTAGTCCATCTTCGAGCCGGTGCCGTCGTTGACGTACACCCCGAAGCTCGTCTGCTCCGCATCGGTCTGGGGGAGCAGGCCCTGAAGGTTCGTGCCGTCGAGGATCGCCTGGTCGGCCTCGTCGGCGTTCCAGATCAGCAGACGGTTCTGCTCGCCCGCCCCCGCCAGCGCGCCCACGAGCTCGCCGGGGGATGCCGCGCCGTTCGCGAGCGCGTCGAAGACGGATGCGGCGGCCGCTTCGAAGAAGAGGTCCTGATCGGCGGGCCGCTCGTACCGTAGATAGACCTCGTTGAGCAGCAGCGAGACGGCGTTGTCGCTCGAGAGGACGTCCCCGGTGGGCAGCGTGATCGGCCCGGTCGCCCGCAGCAGGTAGGACAGGGCCACCGGGTCGAGCGAGATGACGCCGTCGACGCGTGTGCCGAACTGCCGCGCCCACATCTCCTGGGCGATCTGGCCGGCCACGGGGAACGATGTGACCTGCGTGGCGTTCTGGATGTAGCGGGCCGCCTTCTGATCGGTGAGACCGGCGAGCTCGGGGCCGATGTCGATCACGGGATCGCCGAAGGGGTCGAAGTCCGCGGTCGAGGCCTGCTGCGTCAGCGAGAGCGAGCCGCCCTCCGTGCTGATCATGGCCATCGCGCCCACGATCCCGCCGAGCGAGCGCCATTCGGCGTTGTTCTGGAACACGACCAGATAGTTGCGGGGGCCCTCGGCGCCGAGCATCGCCGGCATCAGCGCCGTCGCCCGGCTCACCGCATCCGCGGCCGTCTCGACCGTGCCCAGCAGGGTGTCGAGCTCGGTCATCGCGTCCGCGAGGGGCGGGAGGAGTGCGGAGCGATCGATGTCGTCGAGGTCGGCCATGGCGGAGGAGACCTGCGCGGCGCTCGCCGAGGCGGCGTCGTGCATGGCCGGGAAGTCCGTGAGGTCGATCCGCCCGTCGACGGGACGAAGGCCGTCGACCGAGAAATCCGACGCGACGGCGACGAGAGGCGAGAGCGCATCCCCGGCGACGCGGTCGAGCGCGACGGTCACGGCGGAGACGGCGCGGAGCTGGTCGCCGATCCAGGGGAGGGTCTCGGCGGCCTGCCACACCGGGTCGGAGGTCAGCGCACGCGCCGCGGCGGTGTCTTCGGCCACGGCGGGGATGGCCGCCGCGAGGGCCGCGGGGTCGTCGACGGTATCGGCGAGATCGCGCGCCGCCGACTCGGCGGCGCGCAGGTGACCGTAGGCCAGGGTGCCGCGCACGCCGAGCCACACGGCGCCGGCGACGGTCAGCAGGACGAGGGCGACGAGCACCCAGACCGTCACGCGTCCCGCGGTCCGGGCCGGGCGCGGCAACAGCGGATTGGTCACGCCTTCACCCTACGCGGTGGGGTGGCCCCCTTAGAATGAGAGCCACGCTCACGGCGAGAAGGGGATCGGATGGCGCGCGCACGGATGAGGTCGTTCGTCGTCGCCGGGGTTCTCCTCGCGGCTCTCGCAGCCACCGGCTGCGGTCCGGCCCCGTGGAACGCCGACGGCGCGGGCCCGACCCCGAGTGCCACGCCCACCCGCACGAGCACACCGGTGCCGACACCCGTCTCGAACGACCTCTCGAGCGGGTCCACCCAGCGCCAGGTCACGGCCGGCGCCGTGTCGGCCACGATCGACTACTGGTCGACGCTGTCGATGGACCGGTGGACTCCCACGGCCCTCAAGCCCATCAGCGTCTCGATGGTGACCACGGTCACACCTGATGACGGGCAGAAGGTCTTCCTCCAGAAGGCGACGATGGTCGCCGTTCCCGGCAACGCATCGACCTCGTTCGACCCGCTCGCGCCGCAGAGCGACCAGTCCTCGGTCAGCCCGGGGTATCTGGTCCTCTCTCCCTACAGCTACTCGCAGACCTTCAACGTGGGGGATGTGCCCGCCGAGGCGACGATGGTGACGGTGCAGTTCACGTACGACTTCCTCGTACAGACGACCCCCACCTCCACCGAGTACGCGAAGCAGACGGGCAGCGACACGCTCACCATCGCGATCTCCGGCGGCGGTCAGTAACCCCGCCCGGCAGAGCAGTTCGACGTCCTCCGGGGTCGATGCGGCGAATCGTCGCGTATACTTTCGGCGCTGTACGAGATTTCGTCGATCCCGACGCGTCAGCGATACCCGAATCCCTGCCGCCGTCGCCGGCGGCCCCTCTCCGAGGAGCGGCCCGTGAGCCTTCCCGTCCCTTCCGGTCGCCGTGTGCGCCGGGTCGCCGTGGGGGCGACCCTCGCACTCGTCGCCGGCCTGGCCCTGTCCGGCTGCTCGCAGCTGGTCGACACCTTCAACGGTCTCCAGGGCATCGAGTCCACGCCCGCGCCCGAGCCGACGGTCGTGCGTCCCTCCGCCAGCGCGGAGCCGATGGTGTTCAACTCGCAGTTCACCTACGACGGCTCCGTCGAACTGCGCACGGACGTCGCGGATGAGCTCGAGCTCGTCCTCAACGTCTGGGCGGTGAACCCCAAGCGCACGAACGAGTGGACGCCGTCCAACGAGAAGACGTTCGGCCTGTCGGTCAACGTCTACGACCACCGCACCGATGAGAAGGCCGTGCTGACCGAGAAGCGGCGGGTGTACATCTCGTCGATCCAGATCCGCTCGACCACGACGCAGACGTCGGGTCAGATGCAGTCGCCGTACCAGTTCAGCGCCGATCCGCGCACGCTGGTGCCCGTCGACACGCTGCGCTCCGACCGCGGTCTGCTGCTCAACAGCTACCAGGGCGGTCTGTACGTCCCCGAGCAGTCGATCCACCAGCTGCCGGCCGACACGACCGGACTGACCCTCGAGTTCGCGCTGACGATCTCGGTCGAAGGCACCGCCAACACCGACTCGTCGTTCCAGCAGCAGACGGTGTACCAGTACCTGCCGATCGCGATCTTCGCGGATTGACCGTGGGCTTCCGGCGGGGCCGGGGGTAATCTTGCGGGAAAATTGCAGTTCCCCTCGGGAGAACTGTGGCGACGGTTGCGGCGGGACGGGCATTGTGGGTCCTGCGTCACTCGACGCACCCGCATCGGCCGCACGGTGGCCGTAGACACTCAGGAAGTGAAATCGTGTCGGATCCTCGGATGACGTACTCCTCGCAGCCTCAGCGCGGCCAGATCGAGCCCGCCCACGAGCCGATGGCGGGAGCCGAGCTCGAGGGGCACTTCGAGCAGGACTTCATGTCCGTGCTCGAGAACACCACGGTCCACCGCTCGACCATCGGCTGCATCATCCCCGCGTACAACGAGGAGGAATCGATCGCCGATGTGATCCAGGGCCTCCTGACGCAGACCCGTGTGCCCGATGTCATCCACGTGGTCGTGAACAACACGTCCGACAACACCGTGAAGATCGCCTCCGAGTTCGCGGGACCCCACGAGGTCACCACCGATCTGGGCGAGCAGTTCACCGAGGTGTTCGTCCACGACATCGGCAAGAACCCCGACAAGAAGGTCGGCGCGCTCAACTACGGCTACTCGCTGGTCGAGGGCTGCGACTATCTGCTCGGCGTCGACGGCGACACGATCGCGGACTCACGTGCCGTCGAGTACCTCGAGACCGAGGCCGTCAGCGACTCGCGCATCGGCGGGATCTCGGCGATCTACTCGATCGACGACAAGCCGATCAAGGGCACGATCGCGAAGTGGCTGATCGCCGGCCAGCGCACCCAGTTCGCCGCCTTCAACCTGCAGAACCTGCTGCGCGGGCGCAACATGGCCGTGCTGGGCGGGCAGTTCTCGATCTTCTCCACCAACGCGCTGCGCGACGCCATGAAGGCGAACCACCAGAGCACGCCGTGGGTCAAGGACAGCGAGGTCGAGGACTCGCTCCTCTCGCTGCAGATCAAGAGCGCCGGCTACCTGACGAAGATCAGCCCGTACGCCCGGGCCGACGTGGGCGGGATGACGACGCTCAAGGGCTACGACGCGCAGCAGGTCAAGTGGACCTTCGGTGCCATCGAGCTGATGTGGCCGGGTCAGCGCGGCGACACGAAGGGCCAGCCCTTCCACCCGAACCTGCGCCTGCGATGGTTCGAGAACTTCGGCATGCTCACGAACCTGTTCGTGCGCGTGGCCTTCCTCATGCTGCTGGCGGGATCGCTGTCGATCAACGCCTTCGTGTTCTCGCCGCTCTGGTTGATCCCGGTCGGCGCGGCCATCCTGCTGAACATCCGCATCGCCCGCACGATGAAGAACTGCAACCAGCGCGACATCGCCTTCGCGGCCCTGGGGTTCCCCGCCGAGATCTTCATGTGGATCCGGCTGAGTCACTTCATCCGGTCGTGGACGCGGTTCCTCTCGCGCAAGAAGGTCGACAACTGGGCGATGCAGGCCAAGGCCGAGCGCGGCGGTGCGTCGATCGGGCACTGGGCGCCGTTCATCATCCTGGCCCTCGTGCTGGTCGCGACGGCCGTGATCTGGAACATGCTCGGACCCGTCGTCCAGTCCTCGATCCTCTGGATCGGCTGGCCGATCGTCGGTGTCGTGACCGTGCTGCAGACGCTCCTGATGCTGACGAAGCTCTTCCGTCGCTACCAGGGCTACAAGGTCTGACTCAGGGAGCGAGCAGCTCCGTCGTCAGGCGATACCCGACACCGCGCACCGTCTCGATGTAGCGCGGGTTCGTCGGGTTGTCGCCGATCTTGCGGCGGAGGTTGGTCATATGGGCCTCGACCGCGCGCTTGTCGGCTTCGCCGACGTAGTACGAGGTGACATACGACTCGCCGCGCAGGACCAGGGTCAGATCGGCCTTGCTGCGCACCCGGCGCTTGGACTCGAGCAGCGTCGCCAGCAGGTCGAACTCGGTGCGCGTCAGCTCGACCTCCTGACCGCTCGACATCACGATGCGCGTCTCGGGGTTCAACTGCAGATCGCGGTGCGTCACCCAGTAGCCGCCACCGGGCACCACGGCACGCGAGGGCTGCGCGACGAGCTCGGTGCCGGCCGCCGGCGCTGAGGCGGCGGGGACGACCACGGCACGCGTGGGCTCGGGCGCGATCGGCTCGGGCATGGCCGCCGCGGGCGGATAGGCGTTGACGTCGGGGTAGTCCTGCGCGCTCACGATCGGGCGCGCCTGCTGCACGGGAACGGCCTGGGTCTGCGGACGTGCGCCGGGGAACGAGGGGCCCACGCTCTCCTGCCGCGGGCTGGCCTGCGACTCCGCCTCGGGGCGCGGGCGGCGCAGCAGCGCCTCGACCCGCGCGCGGAACTCGCGCGGCCGGAAGGGCTTGACGATGTACTCGTCGGCGCCGGCGCCCAGCCCCAGGACGACGTCGGCCTCGTCGGCGAGGCCGGTGAGCATGATGATGAAGGTGTTCGACTTCTCGCGGATGCGGCGGGCGGCCTCGAAGCCGTCGATGCCGGGCATGTTCACGTCGAGCGTCGTGATGAGCGGCTGGTAGGCGAGCACGGCGCGGACGCCGTCGATGCCGTTGCCCACCGACACGGTCGAGAATCCGGCCGCTTCGAGCACCTCGGCGAGCAGGTGCCGGACGTCCGGATCGTCCTCGACGATGACGGCCGTCTTCGTTCCGTCCTGTCCGTCGCTCATATCCCCCGGTCCTCGCTCTTCCCTGAGTTCGTGCCCCGCCCTGCGGGAACCCATGGGAGGTAATTGTTCCACACTCCTCCGCCCCTCCCGTCGTCCGAGAGCGGTCGGGTGGTCAGCGTGCGTCGCGGGTGAGCTCGACCGATCCTTCGGGCCACCACTGACCGGCCCGCGGTCCGCCGTTGCAGGCTCCGTCGCTCTCGCCCGGAGGCTTGATCCACAGGTTGGTGTCGACCACGTCGTCGCCGTACATGCCGCCGGCATCGCCCACGCGTGCCCCGGGGCTGTTGCACCACTCGCTGGTCGAGACGCCGGCGCCGTTGCGCGAGGTGTCGATGAGGGCGTGCGCGCCGCCGAGCTGCTGCGAGAGCTCGTGCGCATAGGTGAACTCGGAGGCGGTGGGGTTGTAGTTCGAGACGTTGGTGGCGAAGCCGCGGATGCGGTCGGTCACCCCGACGCGCTCGATGAGCTGCGCCATCTCGGTCGCCGGTCGCCAGTTGGAGTGACCGCCGTCGAGGTACACCCACGTGTCCGTCCCGGTGAGCCGCAGCGTCGCGTCGTGGAGCGCCGTCATCCGCGCGTCGATGTTGGCGTCGCAGTCGGGGGCCTGGGCGAGGCTGTCCGGCTCGAGGATCACGATCTTCTGGACGTCCTTGATGCTGGACAGCGCCTCGCCGATCTCGGTCGTCCACGTCGCGTACGCGGCGTCGTCGAGTCCGCCCGCCGATTCGCTGCCGCAGTCCCGCTCGGGCAGCCCGTAGACCACGACCGCGAGCGACGCGTCCTGCGCCCGCGCCTCGACCGCGAGGTTCAGCACGCGCGCGCCGACCTCACCGACCGGATCGATCTCGGGAGTCAGCCAGTAGGCGGTCGGCTGCGCGGCGAGATACTCCGCCGCTGCCTGCTGCTCGCCCGCCAGCTCGCCCGATGTCGCGGCCTTCGCGGCCTTCGACTCCTCGGGGGTGACGATGCGCGTTCCGACGGCGGGTGCCTGCGCCCCGAGTGCCTGGATTCCTGTGGTCACGAGCCAGCCGATCGCTCCGATGATGACGAGCACGAGCACGAGCGCCGTCGCGATGAGGGTCAGCAGCAGCCAGCGAGGCATCCCGCGGCGCCGCCGACGAGCCGAAGCGGGGGCCGAGGTCACCCCGCGATTGTAACCCGACGCCGCGCTACCCTGACGGGAGATGCGAGGAGGGTTTCTCATGGCCAACACGATCATCGTCGGCGTCACGGACGACGCGGCGTCCCGCTCGGCACTCGAGTGGGCGACCGAACGCGCTCGCGCCGGTGCGCAACCGCTTCTGCTGGTCTCCGTCGTGGGCGGCGCCGTGGGCGCGGTGGGCGAGGAGGAGGTCGTGGATGCGGCCGTCGCCGGCGTGCGCGAACGACTCGAGGCGACCGCCGCCACCGTGCGGGCGACCGGACTCCCGGTCGAGGTGCGCGTCACGCACGGCAACCCGGTGGCGGAGCTGATCGATGCCTCAGAGGACGGTGCCCTGCTCGTCATCGGAGGCGCGCCGCGCGGCCACGGTCGCGGGCGTCACGGCGGACGCATCGCGGCGGGAGCGAAGTGCCCGGTCGTCATCGTTCCGGCGGCATCGACGCCCGGCACGGGTGTGATCGTGGGCGTGGACGGTTCGGAGGTGTCGGATGCGGCGGTGACCTTCGCCGCCGACGAGGCCGCGCGCGCGGGCGAGACCCTCACGGTCGTGTCGACGTGGATGCCCGTCGCCGTCGCCGGGGACTTCGGCGTCTACCCCGACCTGTACCTCGCGGATCTGAACGGCATCACGGCGTCGGGCGTCGACCGTGTCGTCGAGGCCGTGCGCGCCGCGCACCCCGACCTCGACGTCCACACCCACGTGACCGAGGGCGATCCGGCCACCGTGATCGTCGAGCAATCCGCCGGCGCGAGGCTCGTCGTGGTCGGCTCGCACGGCCGCGGCGCGTTCGCCCGGTTCCTGCTGGGGTCCGTCAGCGAAGAGGTCGTCGCGCATCTGGTCACGGCCACCGCTGTCGTGCGCTGAGCACGCATGAGAGGAGGCTCCTCCGGCTGGGGGACCGGAGAAGCCTCCTCTGCACATGCGGCTTGCGCCTGCCATGTCTTCACGCGTGTCGACCGTGACCCGAACACTGTCGCTGCGCGGTGTTGCTTGCTCCAGTATGTGAATGCTGTGCGTCGCTCGAAGAGGGGTTGACAGATCGGTCATTCCGCGGCATGAGTCCGCGCGTGGTGAGCGCCGGCGCCGCTTTCTCAGTACGATGCTGGCTATGACGCGTGAGGGGCAACGCAACCCGGACGAGAGAAGCTCGAGATGGCTCATCTATCTCGGGGTGGCTCTGTTGGCCGTCGGTGTGGGCGCTCTGGTCTACGCGTCGATCATCAGCTATCTGAACGCCATCCTCTGAGGCTCATCGCCGACGCCTGACGGCGGATGCCGGCACGGGCCCGCGTCCCGCCCGGGATAGCCTGTGGGCCATGAGCGGAGGCGAGACGGCGCGAGGCCGCGTGGGCGTGCGCGATGTGGCGCGCGTCGCGGGTGTCTCGGCACAGACGGTCTCGCGGGTGCTCAACGACAATCCGCGCATCCGCGAGGAGACCCGACGTCGGGTGCTCGAGGCCATGGCGCAGCTGGATTACCGCATGAACAACGCGGCGCGCTCGCTCGGCACGAAGACGTCGCGCACGATCGGGCTGATCGTCTCGGACGCCACTCTCTACGGCCCCGCGGTGGCGGTCGCCGCGATCGAGGCGGCGGCGCGCGATGCGGGTCGGTGGGTCGCCGCGGTGTACGCCGACGCCGCAGATGCGACGTCGGTCGGCGACGCCGCACGGCATCTGTTCGGTCAGGGCGTCGACGGCGTCATCGTCGTCGCCGCGCACGGGCGGACCGTCGCCGTCGCGACCGAGGTGGCGGGCGGGGTCCCCGTCGTGCCGTTCCACGCGCACGATGCCGGGTCCGCGCAGCGGGCGGCGGTCGAGAGCACGGTCGCGCACCTGGTCGATCTGGGGCACGAGCGCCTGGCTCGGGTCGCCGGCCCCGCCGACTGGATCGACGAGATCGCCCGCGCCGACGGCTACGCCGATGCGGTCCGCGCCCACGGGGCCAGGAGCGTCGGACAGTGGCGCGGCGACTGGTCGGCCGCCGCGGGCAGCGCTCTGGCCGCCGAGGTCGCCGACGCCGTGCGTGCCCGGCGCGGCCCGACGGCCATCGTCTGCGCGAACGACCAGTTGGCCCTCGGCCTGATCGCGGGACTGGCCGAGGCGGGCGTCGACGTGCCGCGCGACGTCAGCGTGGTCGGGTTCGATGACAACCCGGACGCCGCGTTCTACCGGCCCGCGCTCACGACGGTGCGACTGGACGTGACGGGCGAGGCGCGGCGGTGCGTCGCCGAGGTCCTGGGCGCGGAACCCGTCGAGGGGGGTGTCGCGTCGACGCTGATCGTGCGGTCCTCCACGGCGCGTCCCCGCACGGCGTCCGGCGATGCGGGCCTGCTTGCGTCCTCCACCATGTGACCGGTAACATGCTCATGCCGGGCGCCCCAGGGCGCCCGGCATTCCACGAGAGCGACGGAGACCCCGTGACGAGCAGCGAAGCCGCGACCTTTTCCCCCGACATCCAGGCGTCGATCGACGCCGTCCGCGCGGATGTCGCACGACTGCACGGCGAGCTCGTGCGCTACGGGCTGGTGATCTGGACCGGCGGCAACGTGTCGGGCCGCGTGCCCGGTGCCGATCTGTTCGTGATCAAACCTTCGGGCGTCTCGTACGACGACCTCGCACCCGAGAACATGATCCTCTGCGATCTCGACGGCAACGCGATCCCCGGAGCCCCGGGCAGCGACCGGGCGCCGTCGTCCGACACGGCAGCCCACGCCTACGTGTACCGCCACATGCCCGAGGTCGGCGGCGTCGTGCACACCCACTCCACCTACGCCGTCGCCTGGGCCGCCCGCGGCGAGGAGATCCCCTGCGTCATCACCGCCATGGCGGACGAGTTCGGCGGCCCCATCCCGGTGGGTCCGTTCGCGATCATCGGCGACGACTCGATCGGTCGCGGCATCGTGCAGACCCTGACCGGACACCGCTCCCGCGCGGTGTTGATGCAGAACCACGGGCCGTTCACGATCGGCGCGTCGGCGAAGGACGCCGTGAAGGCGGCCGTCATGGTCGAGGATGTGGCGCGCACCGTGCATCTCGCCCGTGAGGCGGGCGAGCTGATCCCCCTGCCCCAGGAGGCGATCGACAGCCTCTTCGACCGCTATCAGAACGTGTACGGGCAGAGCGGGGACGACCGCCGATGACCGCCTCGCACACCGCCGCCGCCGAGGCGATCCGCACCGGACGCGCCACGCTCGGCATCGAGCTCGGCTCGACGCGCATCAAGGCCTGCCTCATCGGCGACGACCCCACCGAGGTGCTCGCCGTCGGCGGGCACGCGTGGGAGAACAGCTTCGTCGACCGGCGCTGGACGTACGGGCTCGACGAGGTCTGGTCGGGACTCCAGGCGGCGTACGCCGACCTGGTGGCGGATGCGGAGCGTCGCCACGGCGTGCGCGTCGAGAGCCTCGGCGCCATCGGGGTCTCGGCCATGATGCACGGCTACCTCGCGTTCGACGCGGCGGGGGAGCTGCTCGTGCCGTTCCGCACATGGCGCAACACCAGCACCGGGCCCGCCGCCGAGGCTCTGACGGCCTCGTTCGGCGTCAACATCCCGCTCCGGTGGTCGGTCGCGCACCTGTACCAGGCGGTCCTCGACGATGAGTCCCACGTGGCCGACATCGACACGGTGACGACCCTGGCGGGCTACGTCCACCGGCAGCTCACCGGGCGTCACGTACTGGGCGTCGGAGACGCCTCGGGGATGTTCCCGATCGACAGTGCGACCGGCGGGTATGACGCCGAGATGCTGTCGCGCTTCGATGCGCTGGTCGCCGATCGCGCCCCCGGTCTGAACCTCGCCGCGGTGCTCCCCGAGGTGCTCCCCGCGGGGCGCGCAGCGGGGGTGCTCACCCCCGACGGCGCGGCCCTGCTCGACCCGACCGGCGCGCTGCGTCCCGGGGCCGCGTTCTGCCCGCCCGAGGGCGACGCGGGCACCGGCATGGTCGCCACCAACGCCGTCGCCCCGCGCACCGGAAACGTCAGTGCCGGCACCAGCATCTTCGCCATGGTCGTGCTCGAGAAGCCGCTGGAGCGGGTGCACCATGAACTCGACCTGGTCACGACCCCGGCCGGCCACGCGGTGGCCATGGTGCACTGCAACAACGGTGCCAGCGAGCTCGCGGCGTGGGCCGACATGTTCGCACGGTTCGCCCAGGCGGCCGGGGCACCCGTCGAGCCCGACGCCGTGTACGAGACGCTCTTCCGCGAGGCGCTCGCCGGTGAGCCCGACGCGGGTGGTCTGCTCGCCTACAACCACCTCGCGGGCGAGCCCATCGCCGGCCTCGACGAGGGTCGCCCGCTGTTCGTGCGCACTCCTGACAGCCGGCTGACGCTGGCCAACTTCATCCGCGCGCAGCTCTACGGCGTGTTCGGGACGCTGAGTCTCGGCATGCGGGTGCTCGAGGAGGAGGGCGTGCGGCTCGAGCGCATGTTCGCGCACGGGGGCATGTTCCGCACCGCGGGCGTCGCGCAGCGGTTCCTCGCCGGCGCCCTCGATGCGCCCGTCGCGGTCGGAGAGACCGCGTCCGAGGGCGGGGCCTGGGGGATCGCGGTGCTTGCCGCCTACCTCGCCGCCGCCGACGAGCTCGATCTCAGCACCTACCTCGACACGCGTGTCTTCGCGGGTGCCGACATCACGGTCGCCGAGCCCCTCCCCGACGACGTCGCGGGTTTCGCGACGTACCTCGACCGTTACCGCGCAGGTCTGGCCGTCGAAGCGGCCGCCGTGTCCGCGCTCTGATCACCACCGTTCCAAGGAGTCCCGCTCATGACCCGCACGCCCCTCTCCACCTCGCTCGACGTCTACGAGGTCTGGTTCGTCACCGGCAGCCAGAACCTCTACGGCGAGGAGACCCTCCGTCAGGTCGCCGAGCAGTCCCAGCAGGTCGTCGACGGCCTCGCGGGCCTCCCGGTGAAGGTCGTCTGGAAGCCCGTCCTCAAGGACGCCGACTCCATCCGCCGTCTGGCGCTGGAGGTCAACGGGCGCGACGACGTCATCGGTGTCATGGCGTGGATGCACACGTTCAGCCCCGCCAAGATGTGGATCTCGGGCCTCGACGCTCTGCGCAAGCCCCTGCTGCACCTGCACACGCAGGCCAACGTCGAGCTGCCCTGGGCCGACATCGACTTCGACTTCATGAACCTCAACCAGGCCGCGCACGGCGACCGCGAGTTCGGCTACATCCAGACGCGTCTCGGCGTCGCCCGCAAGACCGTCGTCGGTCACGTGTCGAACCCCGTCGTGCGCCAGCAGATCGAGGACTGGGAGCGGGCGGCCGCCGGGTGGGCCGCCGCCCGGAGCCTCAAGCTCGCCCGCTTCGGCGACAACATGCGCTACGTCGCGGTCACAGAGGGCGACAAGACCGAGGCCGAGCTCCGGTTCGGCGTCCAGGTGAACACGTGGGGTGTGAACGAGCTCGCGGAGGCGGTCGAGAACGCGGCGGATGCGGACGTCGACGCGCTCGTGCAGGAGTACATCGACACGTACGACGTCGTCGACGAACTGCTCCCCGGCGGCGCGCGCCACCAGTCGCTGCGCGACGGCGCGGCGATCGAGCTGGGTCTGCGCTCGTTCCTCGAGGAGGGCGGCTTCGGTGCCTTCACCACCTCGTTCGAAGACCTCGGCGCACTGACGCAGCTCCCCGGTCTCGCGGTGCAGCGTCTGATGGCCGAGGGGTACGGCTTCGGCGCCGAGGGCGATTGGAAGACGGCGATCCTCGTGCGCGTCGCGAACGTCATGGGCGCGGGCCTGCCCGGTGGCGCGAGCCTCATGGAGGACTACACCTACGATCTGGTTCCCGGCTCGGAGCGGATCCTCGGTGCGCACATGCTCGAGGTGTCGCCGTCGCTCACGTCGGCGAAGCCGCGGCTGGAGATCCACGCGCTCGGCATCGGCGGCAAGCAGGACCCGGTGCGCCTCGTCTTCACCGCCGACCCCGGGCCCGCCGTCGTCGTCGCGATGAGCGACATGCGGGACCGTTTCCGGCTGGTCGCCAACGTGGTCGAGAACGTGAGCGCCCCGGACCTCCCGAAGCTGCCCGTCGGTCGCGCGGTCTGGAAGCCGGCGCCCGACTTCGCCACCTCGGCGGCGTGCTGGCTCGCCGCCGGCGCCGCGCACCACACCGTGATGTCGACCGCCGTCGGCATCGAGGTGTTCCGCGACTTCGCCGAGATCGCGAAGACCGAGCTCGTCGTGATCGACGAGCACACGACGGTGCGCGACTTCCAGCGCGAGCTCCGTTGGAACCAGGCCTACTACCGGCTGGCGCAGGGCCTGTGATGTCGACGGCGCTGCCGCTGTCGGGCGCGCAGCACCTGCTGCGGTCCGGTGACTACGAGGCGATCATCGCGAGCGTGGGCGCGTCATTGCGCGCGCTGACGTTCGGCGGTCGCCACCTCGTGGTGCCGTTCGATGCGGATGAGGTGCGTCCCGCCTTCCGCGGAGCGACCCTCGCCCCTTGGCCCAACCGGGTGGTCGACGGCGTCTACACGTTCGGAGGCGAGGAGCATCAGCTCTCGCTGACCGAGCCCGCACGCGGTCACGCCCTCCACGGCCTGGCCGCCTGGCTCGACTTCCAGGTCGTCGACAAGGGCTCCGACCACGTCACCCTCTCGGCCGTCGTCGAGGCGCAGGCCGGGTATCCCTGGCGGGTGCGCATCGACAGCCGGTTCGCGCTCGGGCCGGACGGTCTCACCCAGACCGTCACCGCGACGAACGAGTCGCAGGACCCCGCTCCCTTCGGCACCGGCCCGCATCCGTATCTGGTGGCCGGCGACGGGATCGTCGACGACTGGGAGTTGGAGCTGCCCGCGGACGCCGTCCTGCAGGTCACGCCCGATCGGCTCGCGCCGACGGAGCTGCGTCCGGTGGACGCCGATGACGCGGCGCGCTTCGACTACCGCGTCGCGCGGCGGATCGCGGACGCGGCGATCGACCACGCCTATACGGGTCTCTCGCGCGATGGCGAGGGCATCGCCACGGTCCGGGTGACCGACGCGAGCGGTGCCGGCGTGCAGATGCGGTGGGATGCGGCGTGCCCGTGGGTGCAGATCCACACCGCGGACCGTCCGGGGCTTCCGATCGACCGCATCGGCCTCGCCGTCGAGCCGATGACCTGCGCCCCCGATGCGTTCAACGCCGCGAGGTACGGGTTCGACGCCGGGCTTGTGACGCTGAGCCCGGGCGAATCCGCCTCGGCCGGCTGGACGATCGCCGCTCTCTGAGCCGTCTCGGTCCGCCCGCGCGGCTCAATGCCCGTGGTCGACCACGGGCAGGGTGCCGTCCTCACGCAGCAGGACGGCATCCTGGATGCTGGCGAGAGCCGGCGTGACCAGGACGGCCACGAGGGCGGCGGCGACGAGCAGCCCCAGGATGCCGATGGCGCCCGGGTCGCGGGCTTCCCCGGACGCCGCGGTCCGGCGGCGTCGGCGCAGCACCGTGGCCACCGTCGCGCCGACCACGACCAGGAGCCCGATACCGACGGCCGCGGCATTGACGCTCGTGCGGGCCGGGGCGAGGACGAGCAGCGCGGTCACGAGCAGCACGCTGCCCAACGACAGCGCCAGCGCGGCGCGCAGGGCGACCAGCGCGCCGCGGGTGAGGACGACGGCGCCCCAGACGAGGAGCCCGAGACCGGCGAGCACGAGCACGAGCCCGACCCCGCGTGCCGCGCGCGTGCTGTCGGCGGCGATCACCGCTCCCGCGCCGAGCGCCGCCTGGATGAGTCCCGCGCCCCAGGCGGCAGCGCTCGGCCAGGACCGGAGGAACGTCGTCCCGGTCGTGGCCGAGCGTGCCGCGGTGCTCACGCCGTGCGCACCGCGCGGTCGGCGCCGAGACCCACGCCCAGCAGGATGATCGCGCTGCCGAGGTGGAGGAAGTGGTCGGCCACGTTCAGCGCCAGGAAGTTGGCGGGCGTGCCGACCAGGAAGAAGCCGACGATGCCGAGCAGCAGGTAGGCGGCGCCGACGACGACGTTGACGCTGCGTGCCGCACGGACGCCGGCGATGCCGCCGATCAGCAGTGCGGCGCCGATCAGCAGGTGGGCGACGTTGTGCAGGGGGTTCACCTCGAAGATCCCGAGGAGGAGCCCGCCCTTCGTGGCCAAGAACTCGACGCCGCTCGTGACGGTGAAGCCGAGCAGGCCCACCAGCACGTAGACCGCGCCGAAGATCACCGCGACGAGGCGGTTGGGTGATGACGTCATGATCCGTACTCCTTTGTATGCGGATACCAGAAGACCCCGGAGCCGTGCGGTGACGTTCTCCGGGGTCTGGTGCGGCGGATGCCGCGGTGGCCGGTCTATGACCGGCCGGGGTCAGTTGTCGCGCAACTCTTCCTTGACCTCGTTGCGCTTCTCCACGCGGTCGCGGTCGGCTTCGGCCTTCTTCACGTCGGCGTTGGCCTTCGCCTCGTCGACCTTGTCGCCGATGCGGTCGGTGGTGTCCTCGAACGCATCCTTGATCTTGCGGCCGGCCGTCTCGGCCGTGCTCTTCGCGTCATCAATGAAACCCATGATGTGCTCCCTTCCTCGAACGCTGGACTCCGAGAGTACGCCGGGCCGCGCGGGCGAGGCCGGGGGGTTGCGTCGGCATTCGCGGATTGCTAGCCGACGGGGCCTCGGGCCCGCCATACTGAGCGCGTGCGCTACGAGACCACGATGTCGTCGATCGGCAACAACACCGGCATCGAGGTGCCGCCCGAGGTGATCGAGCAGCTCGGTGGAGGCAAGCGTCCCCCCGTCGTCGTGACGGTGAACGGGTTCCGCTATGCGTCGACGGTGGGGGTGATGGGTGGGCGGTTCCTCATCCCGTTCAGTGCGGACAAGCGCGCCGCGACCGGGATCGCCGGCGGTGACGCGATCGCGGTCGACCTCGCGCTCGACACCGCGCCGCGCACCGTGGACGTGCCGGACGATCTCGCGGCCGCGCTCGCCGCCGCCGGGGTCAGGGCCGCCTTCGACGCCCTCGCTCCCAGCGCACGGAAGGCGCATGTCACCGGCATCCTCGGCGCGAAGGCGCCCGAGACGCGTGCGCGCCGCGTGGCGGCCGTGGTCACGGCGCTCTCGGCCTGATCGGGGCGGCGGGCGGGTTCATCGCCCCGGGCGGCCGTCTCGTGGCCGCTCACCCGGTCACGGAGGGTCGCCGCGCGATACCCTGGAGGGAGGGGGTGCCGTGGGATCCGAACACGACCGGCCGAAGCCGCGCACGCGTATCGACGCGGTGCGCGCCAAGCTCGGTTCCCGGCCCAAGCTCGCGGACGTCGTCGCGGAGGGTGTCTACATCGCTGCCGCCGCCACGCGCCTCGCCCTGAAGAACCGGATCCTCGTCGACATCCTGTCGGCGGGGGAGGGCTTCGACGCCGACCGGTTCCTCCCCGACGCCGAGCAGACGCTGCGGGATCTCGCCGACGAGGCAGAGGCGGACGCGGAGCGCGCCGAACGCGAACGCAAGCTCGCCCGCCGGCGCTACAGCGACTCCGGCGGGACGCATGACTACCGCAGCCGGGACGTGCGCAATCTGCGGCGGCGTCGCAAGCAGTCCGAACGCATCGCCCAGGAGCTGCGCACCCGCGCCGAGGACCGCGAGGAGCTGCGCGCGCTCGTCGAGGCCGCGCGCGAGGCCGCGTGGGCGGAGGTCGCTCGCAACATCGACAGCACGCTGCGGATCGAGGCGGCGCGCCCCGACCTCGAGCCCGGCTACGACCGCATGCGCCAGGCGCGGATGCAGAGTCTGCGCCTCGTGGACCTGCCCCGCCTCGCCGCCCACCGGCGCCGCGTCCGGGAGCACGACGCCGCGCCCGCGCCCGCTCCCGCCGCGCCCGCGGATGAGCCGTCGCGGCAGGCGGGCATCGATCTCAGCGAGCTCGAATAGCGCCTCGATTCGCGAGTGGGCCCCGGTGTGCGGTAGTGTCTTCTAGTGCCCGCGCGCAGGAAACTGAGCCGGCACGAGCGCCCGTAGCTCAATGGATAGAGCATCTGACTACGGATCAGAAGGTTAGGGGTTCGAGTCCCTTCGGGCGCACACTGTGTTGAGACAGTGAATCGACGGCCTCCGCTTCGGCGGGGGCCGTCGTCTTTTCTCCCAGGAGGAGCGCATGCCGATCGAAGACGGCGTCGAGCCCGCCTCGCTGCACCTCGAGGCCCGGGTGGAGGACCGCCGGCAGTCGCGGTCGGCGCGGTGGATGCGGGTCGCCCTGGCGGCGGCGTTCACCGGCCTGTTCGGCGACGGCAACGACCTCCTGCCCGGCATGGAGCTGGTCGTCACCCGTCGCTCCACCGGTCGCGAGGTGCTGCGCGTGAAGGCCGGCGGACTCGAAGAGGCGTCGCGTCTGCTCGCCCAGGTGCGGCGCGAGCTCGACGAGCAGAGCGTCGCGGAGTTCGTCCGCGCGTGGCGCCGTCTCGAGGACTGACCCCGGTCAGGGGCAGGCGGGGCGGAGCTTCGCGGTGAGATCGCGGAGCGCGCGCAGCTCTTCGTCGTTCAGGGTCGACATCTGCGCGGCGATGGCGCGACCGTGCTTCGCGGCGATGGCGCGGAACGCCCGTGCTCCGGCCTCGGTCGCGGTGACGAGCGAGCCGCGACCGTCATCCGGGTCGGCGCACTTGGTGACGAGCCCGCGGGTCACCATCCTGTCGACGAGGCGGGAGACGCTCGGCTGGCTGATGAGCATGTTGCGGGTGACGTCGCGCAGCCGGGCGGTCATGTCCGGGGCCCGCGTGACGGTGAGCAGCACGTCGTACTCGCCCTGGTGCAATCCGGAATCGTCGAAGTCCGCGCTGACGAGCGCGAAGATCTCGTGCTGTGCGCGGAACAGGCTCTCCCAGGCATCGATGGCCAGGCGGCGATCCGTCATGCCGAATAGCGTACGCGCCCTGCGGTCGTCGGCGGCGCCATGTGCCCCGCGAACACGCGGTCGTAGGATGGAGGGGATGTCGCCCGTCGCCCCCGTCCCCCGTTCGAGCGGATCGGAGCGGTGACCGACTTCGGAGCCCCCACGGGCACCATCCGGGTTCCGGCCCCGCAGCGCATCCGCGGAGCGCTGCCGTGGATCATCCTCGTCGCGGGCACGCTCACCTATCTCGCGGCGATCATGGGGCGCAGCTCGCTCGCGGGCCTCGGTACCGACATGGCGCTGCGCTTCGACGCGGACTCCGCCACCCTCGCCCTCTTCACGACGCTGCAGCTCGCCGTCTACGGCGCCATGCAGATCCCGGCGGGGCTCCTGCTGGACCGGTGGGGCGCCCGGGTCGTCGTCGCGGCGGGGATGCTGACGATGGCGGCCGGCTCGGTGTGGCTCGCGTTCGCTCCCGACGTGCTGTCGGCCGTCCTCGCGCGCGTGCTGACGGGTGCCGGCGACGCCATGATCTTCCCCAGCGTGCTGCGTCTGCTCGCCCTGTGGTTCCCCGCCCGGCGGGTGCCGTTCCTGCAGCAGATCACCGCGCAGATCGGTCAGCTCGGCCAGATCCTGAGTGTGGTCGTGCTCACCACGTTCGCGCACGGATGGGGCTGGCAGATCGCGTTCTGCGGTCTCGGCGGGGTCTTCGTGCTGTTCGCGATCCTCGACGCGGCCCTCATCCGCGAACGCCGCGGGTCGGTGGCGCCGGACGCGCCGCGCCCCCGTCAGCTCGCGCTCCTCGGTGCGGCCGTCCGCGAGCCGGGCACCCGTCTCGCCTTCTGGATCCACTTCGTCACGCCCTTCGCCGGCACCGCCTTCGCGCTGCTCTGGGGCATCCCGTTCCTCACGGCGGGCGAGGGCCTCTCCCGCGACGTCGCCGCGCTCCTCATCACGGTCTTCGTGCTGGGCGGCGCCGTGTTCGCCCCGGTCATGGGGCTGCTCTCGGGCGCCCATCCCGACCGCCGGCCGCTCATCGCGGTGTGCTCGGTCCTCGCGCAGGCGGGCGCGCTCGCCGCGGTGCTGCTGACCCCCGGGCCCGCGCCGGTGTGGCTGCTCGTGATGTGGGTCGTCACGCTGTCCAGCGGCGGCGCCGCATCCATGGTCGCGTTCGATGTGACGCGGCGCGACAACCCGCTCGCGCGGCTGTCGACAGCGACGGGTGTGGTGAACATCGGCGGCTTCCTCGCGGCGCTGCTGCTCGTCTACGCGATCGGGCTGCTGCTCGACCTGCAGCACGCCGACCCCGCCGCGTACACGCGCGATCAGCTGCGCCTGGCCATGTCGGCCACGTTCGTCTTCTGGGGCGTAGGCCTCGTCGGGGTGCTGGTCGAATCGTGGCGGCGCCGGCGCGCACACCGCTGACCGACCCGCGGCATCCGCCCGCCTCGGCACCCGTTCTCGGAGAACGGCACCGTTCTCGGAGATGCAGTAAGGGCCGGTCGGAGAGGCTTCCGACCGGCCCTTGTCCCTTTGCACCAAGAGTGTCCTGCAATCACATGTCGGTGACCGCCACAGCAAAACGATCACCGTGCGAGCACTCTATAACGGAAAGGTAACGGAGGGGAAGACGTTCCCGTTATCTTTTCGTGATTCTTTTCCCGCCCCCCCGCCCCCCCGCATCCCGAGTGAGCATCCATTTAGCGAGCGCGCACCCGATCGGATGCTCACTCACGAAATGCATGCTCACTCGGCGCCGGGGCGTCGCGCGGAGCGCGCGGCGTCGGGTGGCTGGCGGCCTCGGGCACGGCGGTGGCGGTGCGGCGGATGTCGACGCGGAGCGCCGCGCATCGCACGCAGGCGACGTACGAGACGAACCCTTCGGAGGTGCGGTGCGTCGATCGGGTCGCCCAGGCGTGCTCGCAGGCGGTGCCCACCGCTTCGGCGGTCACGGGGAGGGGAGCGCGGGTCATGCCTCCACGATGATGTAATGCCCTTATGCATCTCAACCCTTACGGAGAGTATGCGGTTCTGCTGGCCGCATCCCTGGCCAACGACTGGCCCGCCGACCGTCGCGGCATCGATGACCGCACCCGGGAGTTCGGTATGACGATGGCCTTCCCCGAGGCGCCCGATGACCATGCGGCGACGCGCGCGGTCCTCGATCGATGGCTCGGGGTGGTGGATGCCGCATCCGAGAACGAACGGGCCGCCCGGCTCAATGCGCTCATGGCGACGGCGACGGCGTATCCGCGGCTCACCGACCACGACGGTGAGGGGTGGCACCTGCACTACCGCGACGACGACCAGGCCATGCCCCGCGTGCTGCTGGCCGTCATCGGCGTCGGCACGGCCCTGCACCTCACGACGCGGGGCATGAGCCGACTCGGCCGGTGCGAGGCGGCCTGGGCCTCCGGCGGTCGGTGCGACCGGGTGGTCGTGGATGTGACCCGCAACGGTCGCCAGCGCTACTGCTCCGTGCGCTGCGCCAACCGCGACGCCGTCCGGCGCCACCGCGCCCGACACTGACCCCGCCCCGCGCATCGCGAACGCCGCGCGGATGCGGCAGGCGCCAGCGCCCCACCGCACCCGCATCCGCACCCGCGCGCGGGTCAGCGCACGGCGTAGACGACGCCACCGATCAGCGCCGAGACCAGCACGGTCCAGCCGACGATCGCCACGCCCTGCCAGAGCAGGATGCGGCCGCGTCCCACACCGGAGGCGGCGAGCATGGTCGCGGTGAACTGGGTGGGCAGCAGCAGGGGGCCGAGCAGGCTCACGCCGGGCACGCCGTAGCGCTCGAAGGCGCGCTGGAACTTGGCCCTGCGCGTGCTGCCGTGCTCACCCGCGGGGATCGCCTCCGCCGGCGCTGCGGCCGCCCCGCCGCCGGACGCCGCGCGCACCTGCACCCGCTCGCGGTGACGGTTCACGACCGCGCGCCGTGCGCCGGAGCCGAGGAACACCACGGCGGCGACGCACGCGAAGTTGCCGACGATGGCGGCGATCACCGCGACGACCGGGTGGATGCCGCCGATGATGCCGATGGCGGCGGCGCCCTCGCCCTCGATGAACGGCACGGCGCCGGCGAGGGCGACGATGAGGGGCTGCACGAACTCCGGCACCTGCGCGACCATGTCCTGGAACGTGTCGATGAGGGTCATGGTGTTCTCCTGTCGAGATCGGGACCGGCGAGGGGGATCGTCGTGCCGGTCCTTCGAGTACACCTCCCGGCGAATCGCCGCAGAAGTGCCGGGTCGTCACCGCTTTCCGGGTGCATCGCCTGCCCCATCCATGACATTCGTCACGCCTCTAGGGTGGACGGATGAGCTCCCAGCGACCCATCCTCGGCGCGCCGATCGCCACGCGCGGTGATCGTCGGCTGACGCGCGGCATCACCGTGGCCTGGTGGTACACGGTCGTCGGCGTGATGTTCTTCGAGTTCATGCTGGTCTTCGTGTGGGTGTCGGCGGCGCTCGCACTCGGGCTCGGCGTCGGCGCGATCGTCACGATCGGCGCCGGCGGGCTCCTCTGGGTGGCGGCGACCTACCCGCTGCTGCAGGACTACCGCCATCGCTCGCACGACGGGCCGATGGCGTCGTGGCGGCGGGCCCTCGGCCCGTTCCTCGTCGCCGCCGTGTACGGCGTGGTCGTCGGCGCGCTCAGCGGCACCTGGTTCATGGGCGCGCTCCCGCTCGCGCAGTTCGTGCTGCTGCTCAACTGGCCGCCCGGGATGCGGGTGCGCGTCGTGGCGATCGCCACGGTCGCTCTCGGCGGCGTCTGGATCCTCGACATGCGGGTGCTCCTCGAGGCCGACCGAGGGCTCAACGTCTGGTTCCTGGGCCTTTACTCTGTGCTGCTTCCGGCCGTGACGGTGCTGTCGCTCTGGTGGTGGGACGTGCTGTTCCTGCTCGACCGCGCTCGGGCCTCCGACGCCCGGCTGGCGGCGACGCAGGAGCGACTGCGCGTCGCCACCGACGTGCACGATCTGCAGGGCCACCATCTGCAGGTCATCGCGCTGCAGCTCGAGCTGGCCGACCGGCTGATCGAGCGCGACCCGACCGAGGCGGCCGCGCACCTGCGCGCCGCCCGCGCGAGCGTGGATGAGGCGCGTCAGGGCACGCGCGATCTCGCGCTGCGCTTCCGCTCGGTACCGCTGGGCGATGAGATCGCCAACGCGGTCGACCTGCTGCGGGCCGCCGGTACTTCGGCCGAGGCCGTGGTGGCCGTCGACGCCGACGACGCCCCCGGTGACGTGCTGGGGCCCGTGATCCGCGAGACCACGACCAATGTGCTGCGCCACGGCGGCGGACGACGGGCGAGTCTGTCGCTCACGCGCACCGGCACCGCCTGGCGTTACGAGATCTCGAACGACGCGGATGCCGCGGGGCCGGCGGTGGGCGACGGGTCGGGCCTCGACGGCATCCGTCGGCGGGCCCAGGATGCCGGCGGCACGCTCGAGGTGCGCCGTGAGCGGCAGATGTTCGTGGTGGTCGTCGAGGTCCCCGACCTCGCAGAGGGAGTCCGATGATCCGCGTGCTGCTCGCCGACGACGAGGCGATGATCCGCTCGGCGCTCGCCGCCCTGCTGCGCCTGGAGGACGACATCGACGTCGTCGCCGAGTGCGCGGACGGCGAGCAGGCGGTGGCCGCGGCGCTCCGCCTCGAACCCGATGTGTGCCTGCTCGATCTCGAGATGCCGGGCCTGGACGGCGTGCAGGTGAGCGAGAAGCTGTCGCGCACGATCTCGACCCGCTGCATCGTGGTGACCCGCCACGCGCGACCCGGTGTGCTGCGCCGTGCGCTCAGCTCGGGGGTGTCGGGTTTCCTGCCGAAGTCGCGGGGCGCGGATGAGGTGGCCGCCGTCATCCGCCGGGTCGCCGCCGGAGGCCGGTACGTCGACCCGGAGGTCGCCGCCGATGCGCTGAGCGACGAGCGCTGCCCGCTGACCGACCGCGAGCTGGACGTGCTGCGGGCGGGACGCCGCGGCGAGACCACCGGTCAGATCGCTCGCACGCTGTCGCTCGCCTCGGGGACGGTGCGCAACCACGTGTCCGCGATCCTCGCCAAGCTCGCCGTCGGCACGCGCCAGCAGGCCGTCCTCATGGCCGAGGAGCGCGGCTGGATCTGACCGCCGCCGCTCGATCCGGGCGCCGACGCGCCCCATCCGTCACCGCTTCTCGGAGATTCGGCCCGATCTCGGAGCCGCCGGCCGGAATCCTCCGAGAAACGTCCGATCCTCCGAGAAGCGTGCGCGGTGGCATCCCGCCCGCATTCGAACGGGTGACGCAGTAAGGGCCGGTCGGAGAGGAAATCCGACCGGCCCTTGTCCCTTTGCACCAAGAGTGTCCTGCAATCACATGTCGGTAGCTGCCACAGCAAAACAACTACCGTGCGAGCACTCTATAACGACGGGATAACGGAACGGAAGAGGTTTCCGTTACCTTTTTGTGATTCTTTGCCGACGCATAGGTGGCGCCCAGGCGACGGTCGCGCCGGGCCCTCCCTCAGCGGCCTCGGGACAGTCGCGGCAGGAGAACGGGCGTGCGCTGCTTGTACGCCTCGTAGTCGTCGTCGCCGCCCCACTTCCTGTCGGCCTTCGCCTCGAGCAGCGGGATGCCGCTCACCCGCGTGAGCAGCAGGATGACGAAGAGCGGCGAGATCACGGCGACCCACTGCCACCCCGACAGCACGGGCGCGGCGACGAGGAAGACCCCGACCCAGAGCACGATCTCGCCGAAGTAGTTGGGGTGACGCGAGCGCGACCAGAGCCCCGAGGCGATGAAGCGCCCCTCGTGGGCGGCGTCCGCCTTGAAGGCGCTCTTCTGCGCGTCGGCGACGACCTCGATCGTCATGCCGAGCACCCAGACGGCCACCCCGACGATCGCGAGCCATCCGATCGGCTCGCGAGCGCTGCCGCTCATCGCGATCCACGCGGCGGATGCGGTGAGGCTCACCCACGCCCCCTGGATCACCCAGACCTGGAGGAACCGCACCGGGTCGCCCTTGATGTCGTCGAAACGGTCGTCGGCGCCGGAGCGGCGGATCCGCAGGAACAGGAACGAGCCGAGCCGCACGGCCCAGAGCGTCACCATCGCAGCCAGGATCCAGCTGCGCGCGTCGGCGGCGGGCGAGAGCACGAGCAGCCCGATCGAGATGAGCGTGAAGGTCAGCGCACCGGTGAGGTCGAAGAAGCGCTCGGTGCGCGCGATCACCGAGGGGATGTAGACGAGCACCTGGATGCCGAACGCGGCGGCGACGGCGATCGCGAAGAGCGGGAAGCCGCCGAGCGTCGCGCCGTTCGCGCTGCCGGCGAGGGCGACGAGGGCGCCGATCACGAGGGCGACGACGATGGCGACGACCGAGGCGCGGGTCTTCTTGGTGGACATGGGTCGGATGCCTTTCGGAGCAGGTGCAGGAGCAGATGCAGGTGCGGGATGCGGGGCCGAGGCGGCGCCCGCGGCTCAGCGGTAGAGGTTCTCGATCGCCGCCGACGCCCGCGCGAGGACGGTGCGTCGCTTGATCTTCAGGGTCTGGGTCACGAGCTCGGTGTCGTCGAGGTCGGCGAGCACGAGGGCGAAGCGGCGCACCTGCTCGCTGCGCGACACCCGCGCGTTGGCGGCGTCGACGATGCCCTGCAGGTGCTCGCGGAGCCGTGCGTCTGTCACCTCGGTGAGGGCGCCCGACGCGTCGCGCTCGAGAGCCGCGCCCACCGCATCCGCCCAGGCGCCGGCGGCGACCGGGTCGAGGACGAGGAGGGCGGAGAGGTAGGAGCGCCCCTCGCCGATCATGACGGCGTGGGCGACGAGCGGGCTGGTCTCGACGGCGCGTTCCCAGACGCTCGGCACGACGGTCTTGCCGTTGCTCGTGACGATGACGTCCTTGAGGCGCCCCTCGAGCACGACCCGGCCGGCCGGGTCGATGTGGCCGAGGTCGCCCGTGCGGAAGAAGCCGTCGACGAAGGCGTCGGCGGTGTGGGCGGGGTCGCGGTAGCCCGCGAACACGCCGACGCCCCGCGCGAGGATCTCGCCCTCGGCCGAGATGCGCACGGTCGACCCCGGGAGGGGGCGTCCGACCGTGCCGGAGCGGATGTCGTGGGGCAGGTTGCCGGTGAGGGGCGCCGTGGTCTCGGTGAGCCCGTAGCCCTCGATGACCGGCACCCCGATGCCGCGGAAGAACAGCGACAGCTCGGGGTCGAGGGCCGCGCCGCCCGAGAGCACGTAGTCGACGCGCCCGCCCATCACGGCGCGGAGCCGCGCGAAGAACAACCGGTCGAAGAGCGCGCGACGCGCCCGCAGGGGGAGCGGCACCCGCGCGTGGTCCTCGGCGGCCGTGCCCCACGCGACGGCGGTCGAGGCGGCGGCCGACCACACCGCACCGAGGCGCGCATCGGCGGCCTTCTGCGCCGCGGCGGCCTGGATCTTCTCGAGCACGCGCGGGACGGCGACGAGGAAGGTGGGGCGGATGGTACCGAGCGTCTCGACGACGCGCGACGTGTCGGAGAGGTGGGCGATCCGCATCCCGCTCGCGAGACAGATGAGCTGCAGTCCGCGCGCCAGCACGTGGGCGAGCGGCAGGAAGATGATCGTGTTGCCGCCGGGGTGCACGACCTCGCGGTAGGCCGCCGCGATGTTCAGCACCTGGCCGACGAAGTTGCGATGGGTGAGGATGGCGCCCTTCGGCTCGCCGGTGGTGCCGGAGGTGTAGACGATCGTCGCGGGGGCGTCGAGGTCGGCGTGGATGCGGCGTCGCTCGAGCTCGTCGTCGCCGACTGCCGCGCCGCGTGCCGCGAGTCGGGCGACCCCGTCCGGCGCATCCATTGACCACGCCCCGAGCGCTCCCGTCCCGGTCTCGGCGAACGCGTCGCGCAGCACCTCGATCTGGTCTGCGCCCCCGATGGCGAGACGCACCCGGGCGTCCCGCACGATGGCCGCGACCTGGGCGGGCGAGGACGTCTCGTAAACCGGCACGACGACGCCGCCCGCGAACCACGCCGCGAGGTCGGCGACCGCCCAGGCGTATCGCGTCGGCGCCATGATCGCGATCGCGTCGCCCGGTGCGATCCCGGTCGCGATCAGCCCTTTGGCGAGGTCCTGCACGTCGGCCAGGAACGCGGCCGTGGTGACCGGTCGCCACGGTGCCGCGGGGTCCGCATCCGGCACCTCGAAGGCGATGTGCGCGGGGGCCGCCACGGCCCGATCGACGAGCAGATCGGTCACGTTGCGCCGCCCGTCGATGTCGACGAGCGGTTCGGTGGTGTGCTCCTGCATTGCGCGTGCGCCCTTCTGCCCTGACCGCGCACCGGTCGGGCCCGGTGCGACGAATTCCGGGCGCGACCGACCATCGCGGGTGCGCCCGTATGGTCTTCGGAGCGGTGGGCGCACCGGATGGGCGCTCTCTTCGACCCGGCCGCACGGGGGCACGCAGACGCAGATCCGACACCGCGCGTCATCGGACGGGCGGTGCCGGATGCGGCAGGGTCGCCCGCCCGGGAGGACCGGGCGGGCGACGTGATCAGTTGGCGGGGCGCAGGGTCACATCGCCCGCGGAGACACGGACCTCGACCGGGATGCGGGTGCCGCTGCCCGAGGGGAGGCGGTTGTCGACCTCGCCCGCCGAGACGTCGGATCGCACGTCGTAGGCGCCGTCCGGGAGGGTCAGATCGAGCGACCCGGCGCTGACCTCGATCGACACCTCGCGCGGCGCGCGCCCGGTGAGGTGGGCGTCCATGTCGCCCGCCGCGACCTCGAACTCTGCCTCGGATACGCCCGCGAGGCGGAGGTCAGCGCTCCCCGCGCCGACGGTGGCCGAGAGCGACCGCGCGTCGCCCGAGACGGTCAGCCCGCCGGCCGAGACGTCGACATCCAACTCGCCGAACCGGCCGTCCGCGACGAGCTCGCCGGCGCCCACGGTGAACGACGCGTCGACGCCCTCGAGGGAGCGGGGGAGCGTGAGGGTCGCCCGGCCGTCGCCGTTGAACGGGCTCCAGCCGAACGAGAACCAGCTCCCGGAGGGGCTCGAGACCTGCAGTTCGTCGCCATCGCGCTCCAGGCGCCATCCGCCCGGGGTGTCGACGAGGTCCAGTCGCGCCTCGTCGACGTCGGCGAACACGACGTCGAGGTTCACGGCCGCGACCTCGACATCGATCTCGGTGACGCCGTCCGTCGGAGCGGAGAGGGTCTCGGTCACCGAGGCCGAGGAGGAGGCCACGGTCGTGGCGACACCCGCGACGACCGTGCCGACGATCAGTGCGGCGCCGAGGACCGAGAGGATCACCGTGACCGGGATGGCGGCCGGGTGGCGCGGGGGCTTTCCGCCGGGCTCCGGGGAGCGAGGGGCGTCCGCGGTGGGCGGGGTCGGGGGAGTGAGGGTGGTCATCGGGGTGCTCCTGTCTGGGGCGGGCGGGAGGGGCCGTCGCCCGCGCCGTGCTCGACGTGGGCGAGCGCGGCGAGCACCCGGCGGTTGCCGGACTCGCCGGGCTCGAGTTCGAGCTTCTGGAAGATGGCAGTGATGTGCTTCTCGACGGACGCTTCCGAGAGGAAGAGCGTCGCGGCGATCGCCTGGTTCGACCGGCCCTCCGCGATCAGGGCCAGCACGGTGGATTCGCGCTCGGTGAGTCGCTGCATGCGGGTGTCGCGGGTGCGCCGGTTGAGCAGCTGCGCCACGACCTCCGGGTCGAGCACGGTGGCGCCGGACCCGATGCGCTGCACCGTCTCGAGGAACTCGGCCACATCCGCCACCCGGTCCTTCAGCAGGTAGCCCAGCGCGCCGCCCTGTCCGGTGATGAGTTCGCTGGCGTAGCGCTCCTCGACGTACTGCGAGAGCACGAGGACCGGCAGGTGGGGGCGTTCCGCGCGGAGACGGACGGCGGCGCGGATGCCCTCGTCGGTGAATGTCGGGGGCAGTCGCACATCGAGGATGCACAGCTCGGGGGCAGCGGCGGCCACCGTCTCGTCCAGGGTGGATGCGTCGGGCAGGGCCGCGACGACGTCGTGTCCCGCGTCGTCGAGCAGCCGCACGAGCCCCTCGCGCAGCAGCACGGAGTCCTCGCAGATCAGGATGCGCACGGGACGCTCACCTCCAACGCGGTGGGACCGCCGACGGGGCTGTCCAGGCGCACGGTGCCGCCCGCGGCGAGCACCCGGTTCGAGATGCCGTCGAGTCCGCCGCCGGGCAGGACCCGGGCGCCGCCGATGCCGTTGTCCTCGATGCGCGCCCACAGGGTGCCGCCGTCGCGCACCCGCACGACCACGCGGCATTCCGCGGCGCGCGAGTGCTTCGCGGCGTTGGTCAGCGACTCGGCGATCGAGAAGTACAGCGCGGTCTCGGCATCACGCGAGCACCGCCCGTCGAGGCGCACGTCCAGCACCACCGGCACGTGCGAGCGGGCCGCGAGCGCCGACAGGGCCGCATCCAGCCCGCGGTCGTCGAGCACCGAGGCGTGGATGCCGCGCGCCAGCTGACGGAGCTCCGTGATCGCGGACTTCGTCGAGGTGTGGGCCTCTTCGATGAGAGCCTTGGCCGCCGCCGGGTCGTTGTCGATCTTCTGCTGCGCGAGGCCGAGCGTCATGCCCACCGACACGAGTCGCGGCTGGACGCCGTCGTGCAGGTCGCGTTCGATGCGGGTGCGCTCGACCTCCGACGCGCGGATGGCGCCGACGCGCTGCAGGTCGGACGTGCGCGCCTGGGCCGTCAGGGTGGCGGTGCGCGAGGGCAGGAGCAGGGCCCGCGAGAGCACGCCGTGGAGGACGCCGAGCCCGATCAGCGCCGCGACGCAGAGGAGGGCGGCGAGGATGCCGACCAGCGGCGCCCAGGCGAGCGCGACGGCGAAGCCGGCCCAGATGCGCACGGCGTCGGTGCTGGCGAAGAGCGGCGCGAAGGCGAGCGCGATGGCGCCGCTCATGATCGAGACGAGGGGGATGACGACCAGGCCGAGGGCACTGGCGATCGCGAGGTTCGCGACGGCCCGCCACATCGACGGATCGATGAGCTGATGCCAGAGCGACAGCAGGTAGCCGCCGAATCCGGGTCGCGGGCGGGGGCGTAGGCGCAGCGCGGGCAGGCCCAGTCGGTAGAGGCCGTCGATGCGGGCGGTCTCGAGCCAGGCGATCCCGAAGAGGGCATAGACGAACCCGACCAGGAAGATCAGCCCGATGCCGAGCGCCGGGATGAGCCCGATGCCGGTGCCGAGGAACCCGATCATGGCGGTGAGGATGGCCGGGCCGACGACGCCGAGCAGGGCCATCTGTGCGATGGCGCCGGCCAGGGGTACCGGCGCGAGCGGGCGGGCCCGCGGGGGCGCGGGAGGTGCGGAAGTCATGTCTCCACGCTAGGGCCGCGCCCGCATCGCCACATCGGAGGCATCCCGATCACCGCGTTCGGGAAAACCCGAAGATCCTCCCTCTCGCGGATGTCGGGAGCCGGGGTCATGATGGTCTCGTCCACACCGCCGATCCGGAGCCGACCATGAGCGATCGCACCGCAGCGCCCGCCACCGCGACGACGTCGGGCATGCGCAGCTTCTACGCCGTGCTGCTCAACACGCTGATCGCCAACGTCACGACGAGCTACCTCTGGTTCGCCCTGACCTTCTGGGCGTATCTCGAGACGAAGTCCGTGCTGGCCACATCCATCGTCGGCGGCAGCTACATGCTGCTAGTCGCCGTGTTCGGCATCGTGTTCGGCGCTCTGGTCGACCACATGAAGAAGAAGGCCGTGATGATGCTCTCGAGCATGATCACGCTGTCGACGTATCTGCTGGCGGGGGCTCTGTTCCTCGCCTTCCCCGAGGCGACGCTCGTGGATTGGGGCGGGCCCTGGTTCTGGGCGTTCGCCGGCGTCATCCTCATCGGCGGCGTGGTCGAGAACCTGCGCAACATCGCCCTGTCGACGACGGTGACGCTGCTGGTGCCCGCGGGCCGGCGGGATCGGGCCAACGGTCTGGTCGGCACCGTGCAGGGCGTCGCCTTCATGGTGACGAGCGTGTTCTCGGGGCTCTCGGTCGGGCTCCTCGGCATGGGGCCCACCGTCATGATCGCCATCGTGGCGACCGCCGTGGCCTCGGTCCACCTGCTGTTCGTGTCGATCCCCGAGAAGGGGATCGCCCGCGACCCCGACGCGCCCGCCCGGCGGTTCACGATGCGCGGCGTCATCCCGGCGATCCGCTCCGTCCCGGGGCTCATGCCGTTGATCCTCTTCACGACGCTGAACAACCTCGTGGGCGGCGTCTTCATGGCCCTGATGGATCCCTACGGTCTGACGCTCTTCTCGGTCGAGATCTGGGGCGTGGTGCTGGGCGTCACGAGCATCGGCTTCATCATCGGCGGCGCTCTGGTGGCGAAGTTCGGCCTCGGCGCCAATCCGGTGCGCACCCTGCTGCTGGTCAATGTGGGGGTGTCCGCGCTCGGTCTGGTGTTCGCGATCCGGGAATGGTGGTGGCTGTACGCGCTCGGCATGCTGCTGTTCATGGCGCTCATGCCGATCGCCGAGGCGGCCGAGCAGACGATCATCCAACGGGTGGTGCCGTTCGAGACGCAGGGTCGTGTGTTCGGTTTCGCCGCGAGCATCGAGTCGGCGGCCTCGCCCGTGTCGGCCTTCCTCATCGGGCCGCTGGCGCAGTTCTGGCTGATCCCGTACATGAACACCGACGTCGGTCGGCAGACGTGGGGATGGCTGCTGGGCGAGGGGGAGGCGCGCGGGATGGCTCTCGTCTTCGTCGCGGCGAGCCTGGTCATGCTGGTGCTGGTCGCGGCGGCGTTCCTGTCGCCGCCCTACCGTCGTCTGTCGCTCGCCTACGCGTCGACGCCCGCGCCGGCACCGTCGTCGACGGGCGCGGTCACCGCCTGAGTCAGCGAGCGTCCGCCGCGGGTGCGGCGCCGGGCCGATCGCCGCCGACCGGCAGCAGGCCGCGCTCCGCGAACACCCGCTTGGCGATGCCCACCGCGTTGATCGCGCGCGGGAAACCGCAGTACAGCACCGCGTGCAGCAGACCCTCGATGATCTCGTCGGGGGTGAGGCCGACGGTGAGCGCCGCGCCGATGTGCACTTCCAGCTCGGGGTCGCAGTCGCCGAGAGCCGTGAGCATGCCGAGCGTCATCAGCTGACGGTCGCGCGGCGAGAGTCCGGGGCGGGCGTAGATCTCGCCGTAGGCCCACGACACGACCTGATGGCTCATCTCCGGCGCCACATCCGACAGCGACGCCAGCAGTCGCTCGCCGGATGTGCCGTCGACGGCCTCGAGCACCTCCCAGCCCTTGTCGAACCGCTGCTGCCGCGTGGTCGCCTCGTCCATGCATCCCCCTCGGTGGCGGCCGGTCGACGGCGCCTCGACCCAGACCCTATCGTCGTCCGCCGCCGGGCAGGTCGTCCTCCGGCGCGGCGGCATCGACGGTGTCCCATGCGGGGAACGGGTCGGCGAGACCCTGCCATACGGCGGGCCCGGCGGCGAACTCGGCGTCGTCCAGCGCGGCGGCGTCCAGCGCGCGCCGGAGCGCGTCACCGTCGAGTCCTCGGCCGGTCAGGGCGAGGTCCTGGCCGATGGCCAGCGGGTCGCCCTCGTCGGCGGGGATGGGGTTCAGCCACAGCGCGGATCCGACCTGATCCCACTGGGCGATGCCGAGGCGCGTGGCCAGCCGGGCGAAGCCCGCCGAGCGCACGACGCGGCCGTAGGTGCCCTCGTCGATGTCGTCGAGGGTGTCGCGCAGCCGCTCGGGGTGGAACGGACGCACCTGCTCGTAGCGCAGCGTCGAGACGTTCCGGTGCGTCATGGTCGGATCGTGCTCGCCGTTCAGAGCACGCACCCAGCCGGGTCGCGCGTGTGTGGGCGCCGGCTCCGTGGTGCGCGCGCCGAGGAGGTCGAGGGCGGGATCCCGGCTGAGGCGCAACCGGGCGCACGGTGCGAGGTGGGAGACGAGCGCCATCGTCTCGGCGAGATGGGCGGTGGGCACGGTCTCCCAATTGACCAGCACGACGACGGTGGCGTACTCCAGGGCGAGAGCGGCCTGCAGTCCCCGGGAGCCCGGATGGGCCAGCGGGCCGCGGGCGAGGGCCAGGGGGTCGGCGGGGTCGTCTCGCATCAGGTCGTCGAGGGCGTGGACCGCGTCGACGACGCACACGACGTCACCGCCCCCGCCGGATTCGAGGAGCGCGGCGATGCGCAGCGGCGATTCGGCGGTACCGGCTTCGAGCACGAGCTGCTCGGACCGGTCCACGCGGCTCCCGTCGAGTCCGGCTGGCCCGATGACGAGGCGGCGGGCTGCCGTCGTGGCGAGACGGCGGGCATAGGCGTGGCGCTCGGGGGCGCAGACGCCCATCACGGCGATGATGTCGGGGCTCGGCATGGGGTCTCCGGGGCGATCACGGGTTTAATGAGAAACGTTCTCAATAGCAACACTACGCCATGACGGAGCCGGCGCGGGGATGGCGACGGGGTGCGGCACGGCCTGGGGGAGGATGGGGGGATGACCCGTTCGGAATCCGCTGCTCCCGACATCCGCCTCGTCGCCGTCGACATGGACGGCACGCTGCTCGACGAGAACGGCGTGGTGCCCGCGGACCTCTGGCCGCTTCTCGCCCGGATGACCGAGCGCGGCATCGTCTTCGCGCCCGCGAGCGGACGCCAGTACGCGACGCTGCGCCGCGAGTTCGGTGCCCACGGCGACGACATGGTGTTCATCGCCGAGAACGGCACGTTCGTCGTTCAGCACGACGCCGAGCTGAGTTCGGACGTCCTCGCCCCCGCTGCCGTGGCCGATGTGATCGCACGCGTCCGCGCCATGACGCACGACGTGGTGGCGGTGGTGTGCGGCAAGCGCTCGGCCTACATCGAACGCATCGGCGACGCGTTCCGGGCCGAGGTCGACCGGTACTACGCGCGTCTCACCGTCGTCGACGACCTCGCCGACGTGGATGACGACGTGCTCAAGATGGCGGTCTTCACCTTCGAGGATGCCGAGGTCACGACGGCCCCCGCGCTCGGCGAGATCGCCGACGCATTGCAGGTGGTCGTCTCGGGTCACCACTGGGTCGACGTCATGAACCCGGGCGTCAACAAGGGCGTCGCGCTGCGGCGCCTCCAGGCGGTTCTCGGAGTCACCCCCGCGCAGACCGTGGCCTTCGGCGACTACCTCAACGACCTCGAGATGATGGATGCCGCCGAGCACTCCTACGCCATGGCGAACGCGCACGAGGACGTGGCCGCCCGCGCGCGCTTCCGAGCCCCCTCGAACCGCGACCACGGTGTGGTGCGCGTGCTCGAGGGGCTCCTCGGCGTCTGATCCGGCCGCAGGGACTCGGGCGTCAGACGCCCTTGAAGCTGCGCAGCCGTGCGAGCAGTGCGGGGGCGTTCTGGTCGAAGATCTTGCCGCCCACGAAGATGCCGGTGACCAGGAACGCCGATCCGAGCACGAGGCCCGCGGCGAGGGAGATCCATCCGAAGATCGCCTGACCCGAGACCCCGGCGATGATCGCGGTGACGAGCGAGGGTGCCGACAGGACGGCGATGCCCACCCAGATGCCGAGCATCGCGAAGGCGATGAGCGGGCTGCTGCCCGGCACTCGCTTGAAGGGGCTGTCACCCGGAGACGGCACCGGCGTGACGATGAGCGCGGAGCTCACGGCGCACACGCCGAAACCGGTGAGGAGCAGCCCGAAGCTCGCACCCAGCACGGCGGGCAGCAGGTTCCAGAGTCCCGACAGGCCGACCGTGATGAACGCGACGACCAGCAGCAGCGGAATGCTCACGACCAGCGCACCCAGCAGGCGCCCGGCGCGGTCCTGGCGTCCGCGGATGCCGGAGGCCAGCACGCTCGCGAAGGCCGTGCCGTCGTACGACACGTCCGCGTAGGGCACGACCGCCAGGACGAACGCGGCGAGCACGGCCGAGTAGGCGAAGAGCGGGCTGGTGATGTCGCCGCCCGAGTAGAACAGCATCAGGATCGGGAAGATCGGCACGGTCAGCAGCTGGCGGAGGTAGCGCGGGTCGTGGAACCAGTAGGTCTGCGCGCGGGCCCAGGTGGCACCGACGCCGCCGGTGGGCATGCGACCGAACCAGCCGATCTTGCCGGCCTTGACCTTGGCCGTGTGGGTCTGCGGCGGCGACACGAGGGCCGCGACGAGCGAGCGGCGCCACAGCCACCAGAGCGCGGCGACCGTCGCGACGGCGATCGCGAACTTGCCGAGGGCCGGCAGCACGGCGCCGGCGGCCAGGTCTCCCGGCACCGCCCAGGCTGCCGCGATCGGAGTCCACGACACGGCCGCGACGACGCCCTCGATGCGCTGCAGCGGGTCGGGACCCGCCGACACCCCGGCCTCGACGAGGTTGAGGATGCCCAGCATGATCGGGCCGGCCAGGATGATCACGAACAGGGCGACGCCGCCGATGAGCTCGCGCACCTTGCGGTTGCCGCCGGCTCCGCTCGAGAGGGCCGCGACCAGGCGCGACGCGATCACGCAGGTCAGGATCCCCAGCGGGATGCAGACGACGGCGGCCACGGCGGCCAGCGGCCAGCGGTAGAGCGCCAGGAAGATCCCGAGCGCGCCCGCGGTCGTGGCGATGCCCGGGACGCCGGTCAGGCCCGCGGCCGTCAGGGCGACCATGAGCTTGTTGGTCGACAGCGGGAAGGGCGCGAGCTTCGCGGGATCGAGCGTCGTGTCGACACCCGCGATGAACAGCGGGCCGAGCGTCCACCCGAGCACGAGCACGCCGCCGCCGATCGTGACGATCAGGCGCACCGCATCCAGTCCGGCCGCGCCGGAGAAGAAGAGCGCGATCCAGACGCCGAAGAGCAGGCCCACGGCCGAGAGCGTGCCGAGGATGAAGCCGACGAGCTGCGCGGGGCTCGAGAGCAGGTTGTTGCCGAGGACGCGGAAGCGCAGCCTCAGGAGAGTCGCAACCACTGCGGTCCTTCCGTGTGGTGACGACCGCCGACCAGATCGACGAAACGGTCCTGCAGGGTCTGCCCCGCGCGGACCTCGTCGACCGTCCCGGCGGCGAGCACGCGGCCCGTCGCGATGACGGCGACGTGGTCGCACATGCGCTGCACGAGATCCATGGAGTGGCTGGACACGATCACCGTGCCGCCGCTGCCGGCGTAGCTGCGAAGGACGTCCTCGATGTTGGCCGCCGACACCGGGTCGACCGACTCGAACGGCTCATCGAGCACGAGGATGCGGGGGGCGTGCACGAGCGCGCAGGCCAGGGCGACCTTCTTGGTCATACCGGCCGAGTAGTCGACGACGGCGGTGCCGGCGGCCTCGCCCAGGTCCATGAGCGTGAGCAGATCGCCGGTGCGGGAGGCCACCTCGTCGCGCGTGAGGCCGAACATCATGCCGGTGTAGGTGATGAGCTGCTCGCCGGTCAGGCGGTCGAAGAGGCGCACGCCGTCGGCGAGGTTGCCGATCATCGCCTTGGCGGCGACCGGATCGCGCCACACGTCGACGCCGTGCAGCACCGCGGTGCCCGCGTCGGGGCGCAGCAGGCCCGTCGCCATCGACAGCGTCGTCGTCTTGCCCGCACCGTTGGGTCCGACCAGGCCGTAGAACGAGCCCGACGGCACGCTCAGCGAGAGGTCAGCCACGGCGACCTTCTCGCCGAAGCGCTTGGTCAGGCCGGTCAGCTGCAGCGCCGGGCCGGTCGTGTCAGGCGGTTCGATCGGGGGGAGAGAGTCCGGAATCGTCACGCGCCCCATCCTAGGAGGTAGCTGAGAACGCCCCCAGGGTCTTGCGGAGAACTGCTCAGCGCGTCCGAGCGGTCAGAGCTGTGCGCCGTCGTCGTCGCGGTTGTAGATGCCGACGTTCCGGCCCCGCCACGACTCGTACGCGATGACCCAGCCGATCGACACGGCGGCGGCGATGAGAAGGCCCACCCACACGCTGCCCAGCGCGATGCCGACGAGGACCCCCGCGGCGAACAGCACGATCGTGCCGATGATCCAGGAGGTGCGGCCGCGCGGCCAGCCGGTGCCGGAAGTGGTCATGCCCTCAGCGTAGGGGACCGGCGCGCGCGAGCGCGGTCATCGATCGCGATGATCCTCGGGATGCAGCCGCGCTCCGCGGCGCGGCTCGTGCACACCGCTCAGAGCCAGCAACCGGATGACGCGCTGGCGGTGGCCCGCCCACGGGGCGAGGAGGAGCAGCATCCCGTCGTCGTCGGTCCGCGAGCCGGCCAGCGCGTGGCCCACCTCGTGTGCGAGGTGGTAGTCGCCCACGCTGACGGCGTCCGGATCCCCGTAGGCGCGGATGCGGGTCTCGGCCGAGGTCCACGCGCCGACGCCGCGGAGGCTCGTCAGCACGCGTTCGCGGCTCGCGCCGTCGGAGGCGGCGTCCACCGCCCGCACGAGGGAGTCCCCGCGTGCGGCGGCCTCGACCACGGTGCGCGACTGGGGAGGCTCGAGGCCCGCGCGGTGCCAGGCCCACGACGGGATCCGCCGCCATTCGTCGATGGACGGGGGTGCGAACATCGGCCGCGGCGTCGGGCCCGGAGCGCGTGTGCCGAACCACGTGATGATGCGTCGCCATGCTCCGAAGGCCTGCAGCGCCGTGACCTTCTGCTCGAAGATCGCGCTCGCCAGCGCGTCGAAGACGAGGTCGGTGCGGCCGAGCCTCAAGCCGGGATGACGGTGGTGGCTGGTGGCGACGAGGGGGTGGCGCGCGGCGTCGAAGTCGGAGGCGTCGTCATCCGCACCGCAGAGCGCCGGCACCTGATCGAGCGCCCACTCGGCGCCCGGGCCCCAGGCGGCCGCGCGCACTGACGAACCGGTGGCGCGCAGGGCGACGGTCGCGATGCCGGCGGGCGTGCGGCTGGCCCGCCAGATGACCGGGCCGTCGACGACGAGCGTCGGGTCGTGCGTGCCGCGACGCTGGAACACCACGGTGCGCGGCAGATCGAGGACGTGCGCCGGGCGGTACTCGCTCTCGCGCGGCGGGCTGTGCACCAACCCCCGTGGGGCCGGGGTGCGCGCGGGTCCGCGTCGTGCCGTCGTTCCCGCATCCATCTGCACACCCTACGTCGCACCGCCGACGCACCCCCTGCATCCCGGGGCGCGACGGGTGCACGACCGGTGGGGCGGGATGCGTCTGCGGAGTCACACGGGGTGACTTCTGCACCACGGGTCGTGCATCTGTCGCGCCACGACGGGATGCAGCGCAGCGCGGGCGGATGCCCGGGACGGGCCGGGGCCCAGGTCAGAAGCGGTCGGGCGAGGGGGTGCCGTGGCCGTAGCGGATGACGACGTCGGCGTGCCGGTCGAACCGGTAGCCCACGCCGCGCACGGTGCGCACGATGTCCTCGAAGCGCCCGAGCTTGGCGCGCAGGCGCCGCACGTGCACGTCGATCGTGCGCTCGCCGGGTGCCTCGTCGTCCCCCTGCTGCCAGAGCGAGGAGACGAGCTCGGTGCGCTCGATCGTGCGACCCTCGCGCAGCACCAGGTACTGTAGGAGCTCGAACTCCTTGAAGGTGAAGGCGGCGGACTCGCCGTCGATCAGCACGCGCTTGCGCGAGATGTCGACGACCACGCCGGCCTCGGCGCGCTCCTCGACCTCGATCTCGGGCTTGGTGCGGGCGACGGCCGACGGCTCGTGCAGGGCGAGGCGCACGACGTCGACGTCGCGGCCGCCGGCGCCGGCCGGAGCCAGGGCGACGGTCGCGTAGGTCTCGGCCTCGGGGGCCAGATCGTTGAGGGTGCGGCGCAGCGCCTCGACGATCGTGCCGAGCGAGACGCCGGATGCGGCGGCCTTGGCCTCGTCGAAGCCGACGTACAGGGCGAAACCGCGGGGAGCGGTGCCGACGGGGATGCTGCGTTCGGCATCGGTGGTCGCGGGGGCCTCGGCGGACGAAGCGCCGGATGCGGGGGCGTCGACGAGGCGGAGAGCGGGGCGGGGGGCGGTGCGGTCGAGCAGAGCAGACGTGGACATGTGCGGATTCCTTGCCGGAGGGGAATCGGTGCGGGGGACCGATTCGGGGTGTCGTCGTTCTCGGCCCGTCGTGGGGGCCGGGTGCGCAGCATCCGCAGAGCGCGAGGATGCTGGGGACTCGGGGCGGACGATGTCCGGAGTCGAGTCGGGCGGGGTCACCGGGTCAGCGGCACATTCGACAACACATGACAACGCGGCCGGCCATCATCAGGCCAGCGGTCCCGTTCGCCTCCCAGGCGGACAGAGAACGTGCGGAGTCAGTCATGGGGCCGATTATGGCCGCTCATGACACGATCCGTCAATTCGGGCGTGTCGCGCGAGTTTGTTGTTCAATCCGCTAAAAGCCTTGCGTCCCGCCGGACGGTACGCGTACAGCGAGTTCTTCCAGGCCCAGCAGGTCGGGTACGGCGCGACGATCGCCACGGCGCTGACCGTCGTGATCGCGATCGTCTCCATTCTGTTCATCCGCGCGCAGAACGCTGCGGAGCGCAAGGAAAGGGCGGGACTCTGATGGCCACCACGATGGCGGTGATCACCCCCACGGGGCGCAAGACGCGCCTCGGCAAGCCCCGCGGCGGAATGACCAAGAAGCGCGGCATCGACTGGCTCCTCGTCGCGTTCGCGGTCGTCGCGGCGCTGCTCATCATCGCGCCGTTCTACCTGATCCTCGTGAACTCGTTCAAGTCGCCCTCGGACTACTCCAACTCGGGCCCGCTCTCCCTGCCCACGGGGCTGTACTTCGACGGGATCGCCGCGTTCTGGGAACGCGTGAACTTCCCCGAGAAGGTGTGGAACTCGTTCTTCATCTCGGGCATGGTCGCCGTGCTCGCGGTGCTGATCTCGGTGCTGAACGCCTTCGCGATCGGCATCGGCCGGGTGCGCGGCCGGTCGTGGATCGTCCTGCTCTTCCTGCTGGCGAACCTGCTGCCGCAGGAGGCCCTGCTGTACCCGCTGTACTACATGTTCAAAGCGGTCGGGCTCTACAACAACGTGTGGTCGGTCATCATCGTCTTCACCGTCATCCAGGCCGCGTTCGGCACCTACCAGGTGGAAGGGGCGGCGGACGAGGACGGCCGCGGTCCCTCGATCTGGGACACCTTCAGCCGCACACCCGGAAAGGTCTGGAACGGCGACACCGGGGATGTCGCCTGCGATCACTACCACCGGTGGGAGAGCGACCTCGACCTCATGGCCGAGCTGGGACTCGACGCCTACCGGTTCTCGATCGCGTGGTCGCGGATCCTGCCCACCGGCACGGGCGAGATCAACCGCGCCGGCGTGGACTTCTACTCGCGGCTGGTCGACGGGCTCCTGGCCCGCGGCATCCGGCCCGTCGCGACCCTGTACCACTGGGACCTGCCGCAGCCGCTGGAGGACGCGGGCGGATGGCCGGAGCGCGCCACCGCGGATGCGTTCGAGCGGTACGCGGAGGTCGTGGGCGCGGCGCTCGGCGACCGCATCCACACCTGGACGACGCTCAATGAACCCTGGTGCTCGGCCTACCTCGGCTACGGGCAGGGCGGTCATGCCCCCGGCCGCCACGAACCCGCCGCAGCGCTCGCCGCCGTCCACCACCTGAACCTCGCCCACGGCCGCGCGATCCAGGCCCTCCGGGCGACCTCGACGGGGGCGCCCGAGTACTCGGTGACCTTGAACTTCCACGTCCTGCGCGGCCGCGGCGCGGGCGCGGACGAGGCGGTGCGCCGGATCGATGCGCTCGCCAACCGCGCCTTCACCGGCCCGATGCTGCGCGGCGCCTACCCGGACGACCTCCTGGCCGACACCGCCGGGGTGACCGACTGGGCGTTCGTGCGCGAGGGCGATCTCGCCGTCATCGCCCAGCCGATCGACGTGCTCGGCGTCAACTACTACTCGACCGCCACGGTGAGCCTCTGGGACGGCGTCGCCGAGCAGCAGCAGAACGACGGGCACAAGGGAGCCGCCGGCGGGACGGCGTGGCCGGGCAGCGATCGGATCGTGGAGTTCGTCGCCCAGGATCCGCCCTTCACGGACATGGGGTGGAACATCGCGCCCGACGGGCTCGAAGAGCTCCTCGTGTCGCTGTCGGAGCAGTTCCCCCAGCAGCCGCTCATGATCACCGAGAACGGCGCCGCCTTCCCCGACGAGGTCGCCCCCGGTGGAGCGGTGCACGACGCCGCGCGCGTCGACTACCTCCAGCGCCACCTGACGGCCGCCCACCGCGCCATCGCCCGCGGCGTCGACCTGCGCGGGTACTTCGTGTGGTCGCTCCTCGACAACTTCGAGTGGGGCTACGGGTACGCCAAACGGTTCGGTGTGGTCAGGGTCGACTTCGACACGCTCGAGCGCACCGTCAAGGACTCCGGTCACTGGTACGCGGCGCTGACGCAGACCCGCAGCATCCCCGCACCGACCCGGGTCGGATGAGGGGCGTCGCGGGTCCGGCGCCCGCCGGCGCGGGGCGGCGTACCCTGAACGCATGAGCGAGTTCCGGTTCTCCGACGACAAAGACGCGTCGCGGTACACCCTGCATCGCGGTGACGATCTCGTCAGCGTGCTCGACTACCGCGACGACGGCCGCAGCGTGTCGATGGTGCGGGCGTTCACGATCCCGACCTTCCGCGGGCACGGGTACGCGGCCGAGATCGTCGATCGTGCGGTGACCGCCCTGGAGGCCGCGGGCGATCGTGAGGTCATCCCGATGTGCTGGTACGTCGCCGACTGGTTCGCCGCCCATCCCGAGCGCGCCGGGATCCTCCGCGCCCGCGCCTGACGCGCCTAGTGCCGGGTTCCCCTCCCGTCAATCCCATGACCGCTGTGCGGGTCCATCCCGCACAGTGGAGGCATTCGAGAGGAGCACCATCATGGCCGAGCGTGATCTGCCTGAGGGCGTCATCAATGCGAACCCGCCCGGGGGCTGGGAGAGTTCAGCGACCGCGGACGACGAGACCGCCGATCAGAACGCCCAGGCGATCGACTCGCCCGAGCTGATCGAGTCCGACGAACCCGGTCAGGGCGCCGACCCCGACCTCGCGGTCGGAGACGACGCATGAGCGGCGGCGGCGAGTTCGCCGACCCGGGGAGCAACCGTCCCGACACCGACGGCGCCCCCGATCCGGACGTCGTGAGCCCGCAGGGCACGCAGGACGCCCCGGTGATGGACGTGCACACCGCGACCGACGAGGAGAAGATCGACGGCATCGTCGACCAGACCCGGGTCGATGTGGGGGACAAGCCCCACGCGCGCGTCGTCGACGTGCTGAATCAGCGGTTCGCGGACGCCGGCCTCGAGGTCGCGCCCGACGATGTCGCCGCGCTCGCCGATCGGGTGCTGCGTCGCTGACGGCCCACGGGTCCACGACGCCGATGAGCCTCCGTCACCGCGCGGAGGCCATCGGCCTGCCCGGCTCCTCGGCGACGACGGTCGCCCGATCGGCGCCGAACGTATAGGTGGCGCGGACGCGCCCGCCGCGGAGCACTCCGGGAAGCCAGCGTCGCGCGTCGTCCCACATCCGCTCGAACGGCACCTCGTCCATCCGGAACCACGCCGGGACGATCTCGTCGGTCTCGACCGGGTCGCCCACCGGAGCGCGGTAGAGGAAGACGTGCGAGCGCTGCGACCAGGCCGGGGCGGTGGGGAACAGGTAGTCGAGCACTCCCGCCTCCTCCAGAAGGTCGGCGGAGATCTCCAGACCCGTCTCCTCGTGCATCTCGCGCACGGCCGCCGCGCGCACCGTCTCGCCCGCCTCGACCTTGCCGCCGATCCCGACGACCCGGCCGAGCCCCAGCCCCGTGCGCTTGTAACCGAGCAGCACGTCGACGCCGTCCGTGCGCTCACGCAGCACGTAGACGACGCAGACGTCGGGCAGGTCCATGTCCGCCACCCTACGCGCGCAATGTTTCGCCTCTGTGGCGCGGCCACCGCCGCGTGTCCGACCCTCGCCGTACCGTGGAAACATGCGCATCCTGCACACCTCCGACTGGCACATCGGGCGCACCTTCCACGGGTACGCCACGGTCGATGCGCTGCGTGACGTGCTGGCCGAGCTCGTGGTCCAGACGCGCGAGAACGACGTCGACCTGGTGATCGTCGCCGGCGACGTGTTCGACTCCGCGACGCCCGCGGCCGAGTGCTACCAGGTGCTCACCGACACCCTGGTGGCGCTGCGCGAGACGGGCGCGCAGGTCGTGGTCACCAGCGGCAATCACGACTCCGCGGCGCGCCTCGGCTTCCAGGCGGCTCTGCTCCGGGACGGCATCTCGGTGCTCACCGATCCGACCCGCCTCGCCGACCCTCTCACCCTCCACGACGCGGCAGGTCCCGTCCACGTCTACGGCATCCCGTACCTCGAGCCCGCTCGCGTGCGTCATCTGTGGCCCGACGTGCCGATGCGCACGCAGGAGCAGGCCATCGACCACGCCATGCATCTCATCCGCGCCGACCAGGCCGAACGCGGCGGTCGCTCCGTCGTGGTGTCGCACTGCTTCGCGGCGGGCATCGAGGCCACCCCCGGCGTGGAGCGCGAGATCCGCCAGGGCAGCCTGGATGTGGTGCCGCTCTCGGTGTTCGACGGGCCGGATTACGTGGCGCTCGGCCACATCCACGGGCGCCAGCGTCTCTCCGACCGGGTGCGGTACGCGGGTGCGCCGCTGCACTACGGATTCGGCGAGAAGGGCCGTGCGCGCGGGGCGTGGCTCGTCGAGCTCACGGCCGAAGGGCTGGGAGAGGTCGCCTGGCTCGACCTGCCCGTGCCGCGTGCGCTCGAGGTGGTGCGCGGCGCGCTCGACGACCTGCTGAGCGATGAGCGCTTCGCGTACGCCGAGGACGCGTGGGTCAGCGCGGAGTACACCGACCGGCTTCCGCAGCGCGACGTCATGCGCCGTCTGCAGGAGCGTTTCCCGCACTGCGCCACGGTGGCGCACACTCCCGAGCATGCGCGGGTCGATGACGAGCGCACCTACGTGCAGCGGGTGCGCGCGGCGCGGAGCGACCGCGACCTGATCGATGCGTTCCTCGAGCACGTGCGCGAGGGCGAGGGCGTGACGGCCGCCGAGGCCGAGCTCCTCGCCGATGTGGTCATCGACGAGCGTCCCGCGCTCGTCGAGGCATCCGCGTGAAGCTGCACCGTCTCGAGCTCGCGGGGTTCGGGCCGTTCCGAGACCGGCAGGTGGTCGATTTCGACGCCTTCGACGGCGACGGCATCTTCCTCATCTCGGGCCGCACCGGCGCCGGCAAGTCGAGCGTGCTCGACGGCGTCTCGTTCGCGCTCTACGGCAACGTGCCGCGATACGACGGCGGCGACAAGCGGCTGCGCAGCGATCACTGCGCGCCCGAGGACCCCACCGAGGCCGTGCTCGAGTTCACCGTCGGCGGCTCGCGGTGGCGCGTCACTCGATCGCCCGAGTACGAGCGCCCCAAGCGACGCGGCGACGGAACGACCACCGAGCAGCCCCGCGCGGAGCTGTTCGAACGCGTCGACGGCGCGTGGATCGGGCGGGCCTCGCGACCCCGCGACGTCGCCGAGGTGCTCGATCAGGTGCTGGGTCTCAACCTGCAGCAGTTCCAGCAGGTGATCCTGCTGGCGCAGAACAAGTTCTCGCGCTTCCTGCTCGCGAAGAACGACGAGCGGCAGGGACTGCTCCGCACGCTCTTCGGCACCCGTCGCTACGAGGACTACGCGCGCCTGTTCGACGATCGTCGCCGCGAGGTGGGGCAGCGCCTGCGCGAGAGGGGGGTGCTCGCCGAGGCCCTGCTGACGGAGGCGGAACGGACGGCGCAGGACGGCGGCGTCGACTCCGAGCCCGGAACCGTACCCGACGACGACCTCGCGGCGCGACGCGCGGGACTCCTCACCGCCGTGCAGCGCGCGCAGTACCGCGCCGAGACCGCGGTGCACGAGCGTCGGGCGGCCGAGGAGCGTGCGCTCGCCGCCGAACGGGACCTCGCCCGGCTGACGCAGGTGCGCACCGCGCAGCGAGCGCGCGACGCGGCGGCAGAGACCCTCGCGGCCCTCGAGCGCCGCGCCGACGAGATGACGATCGAGCGCGGCCTCCTCGACGCGGCCGTCGCGGCGGAGACGCTGCGCCCGAGCCTCGACGCCCATGCCCGCGCGGCGGCGGAGGAGACCGCGGCGCGCGCGGCCGCGGAGGCCGCCCGCGAGGCCTGGCTCGCCGCCGGCGAGGACGTCGACGCCGACCTGGCCGCCGTCGACGACCTGCTGACGGGAGAGATCGCCCACGCCGAGTCGGCGGCCGAGGCGGAACGGGTGTGGGACGACGCCGTCCGCGACCTCGCCGCCCACGGCGAGCGCATCACCGCCCTCGAGGCCGAGATCCACGACGCGGGGCGCCGTCTGGCCGAGATCCCCGCCGCACGCGCGCAGCTGGAGCTCGACATCGACACCGTCGACCGGGAGATCGCCGCGTCGGCCGGCGCGGGTGCCGACCGGGATGCCATCCAGGACCGGCTCGAGGCCGCCCGCCGCGCCGAGACGCTCGCGCAGCAGGCGGCGGTGGCGGACGCCGCCCACGCCGACGCGCTCGATGCCGTCCAGTCCGCCGTCGCCGCCGTCGCGCACCTGCTGCGACGCCGCGTGGCCGAACGCGCGGGCGAACTGGCATCCGCGCTCGTGGCCGGAGAACGCTGCCCGGTCTGCGGGTCCTCCGAGCATCCGCATCCCGCCGCGGTCTCGGACGATCCCGTCACAGACGACGCGCTCGCGGCCGCGGAGGCGACGCGCGAGGGCGCCGTCGGCCGGGAGGCCGCCGCGGCCGCCGCCGCGCGCGAGGTGCACGGCGCCTTCGTGGCGGCACGCGAGCGCTCGGGCGGCGCCGACGTCGCCCAGCTCGAGAGCGAGCAGGCCGCGGCCGAAGCGGCCGTCGCCGCCGCGTCCGCCGCCGGTCGCCGCCGTGACGACCTGCGCGGCCGCATCGAGGCGCTGCGCGCCCGGGAGGACGAGGCCCGTGCCGCCCACGACGACCGGAGCGCCGCGCTGCAGGAGGTGCGGCTGCGCGTCTCGGCGCTGACCGCGACGGCGGATGCCGCGCGGGAGCGGGTGCTCGCCGCCCGCGGGGCGCACGCGAACGTCGCCGACCGCCTCCGCGACCTGCGTGCGCGACGTGAATCGGCGCGGGCCCTGCGCGGCGCCGTCATGGCTGCCGAGAGCGCCGCGGCCGTCGCGGCCACGACGGCCGGAGATCTTGCGGCGCGGGTCGAGGCGTCCGCGTTCCCGAGCGTCGACGACGTCTCGGCGGCGCTGCGCCCTGCCGCCGAGACCGCCGCCCGACGCACCCGGGTCGACACGCACGACCGCGAGCTCGCGGTGGTCCGGGCGCGACTGCTCGAACTGCAGCTCGAGCTCGCCGGCACGCCCGACGAGCCGGTCGATCTCGCGGCGGCCGAGGCCGCGGTGGCGGCGACCAGTGCGGAGCGGTCGGCGGCGATCGCCGCCGAGTCCCGCACCGCCTCCGCCCGGGAGCGGCTGCAGGATCTCGCCGTCCGGGCAGACGAGGCCTATGCCGGCGTCGAGTCGCTCGCCGCGCACGCCGCCGCCGTGACCCGCCTCGCCGACACCCTGCAGGGGCGGGCACCGAACACCCGCCGGATGACGCTGGAGACCTTCGTGCTGGCGGCCGAGCTCGAGGAGATCGTGGTGGCGGCGAATCTCCGCCTCGCCGAGATGTCCGCCGGTCGGTACTCCCTGCACCACAGCGACTCGCTCGCCGCGCGCGGGGCCGCATCCGGCCTCGGCATCGAGGTCATGGATGCCTTCACGGGGCGCCTGCGGCCACCGCAGTCGTTGTCGGGCGGCGAGACCTTCCTCGCCTCCCTGTCGCTCGCGCTGGGCCTCGCCGAGGTCGTGACCGCGCGCGCCGGCGGCGTGCGGCTCGACACGCTGTTCGTCGACGAGGGATTCGGCTCGCTCGACGGCGAGACGCTGGAGCTGGCCATGCGCGTGCTCGACGAACTGCGCACCGGCGGGCGCACGGTGGGCGTCATCAGCCACGTCGAGGCGATGAAGGAGCAGCTCGCGGCCCAACTGGTGGTCGAAGCCACATCCGCCGGGCCCAGCGTCATCCGTCAGCCGTAGGCTGGCACGGTGACGAAAAGCTCTCTCTGGACCATCCTCGGCGTCGTCCTCGCGGTCGTGATCGGATGGATCCTCGTGAACATCCTGTTCTCGCTCGTCGCCTTCATCGTCAAGCTCGTGCTCGTCGCGATCGTGGCGCTCATCGTCTTCGTCGTGCTGCGCGTGGTGTTCTCCCGCCGGGACGCCGAATGAGCGCTGCCGAGCCGTCGGGCGCAGCCCACCCGGTCACCACCGACATCCCGCTCACGCCTGCTCGTCGGTGGCGGGCGTTCTGGGTGTGCGTCACGGTCGCGGGCATCACCATCCTCGACCTCTCGAAGGTCAACGTCGCGCTGCCCTCGATCGAGGCGGCGTTCGGTGCCGGCGCGACCGAGCTGCAGCTCATCGTCTCGGGCTACGTCCTCACCTTCGGTCTCTTCCTCGTGCCGATGGGACGCATCGGCGACCAGCGCTCGCGCCGCGCCCTGTTCCTCGTCGGGCTGTCGGTGTTCACGCTCGCCAGCGTCGCGTGCGCGCTCGCGCCCAACACCACCGTGCTGCTCGTCGCCCGCCTGGTGCAGGGGATGGCCGCGGGCACGCAGATGCCGCAGGTCATCGGCCTCATCCAGCAGCTCTTCCAGGGCAAGGAGCGCGGTCGCGCCTTCGGGCTCTTCGGCGCGACGATCGGTGTGGCGACCGCGTTCGGCCCCACTCTCGGCGGCCTGCTCATCGCGGTCGGCGGCGACCAGGACGGGTGGCGCTGGATCTTCTGGATGAACCTCCCGCTGGGCATCGTCGCCATCGCGCTGGCCGCGCTCATGCTCCCCGAGACGCGCACCCGGTCGAGCCGCAAGCTCGCGCTCGACCCGATCGGCGTCGTGCTGTTCGCGCTGACGATCATCGCGCTCATGTGGCCGTTCCTGTTCACCACGGGATCGCCGGACGACGATCCCCGCCGGTGGTGGCTGCTCGTGCTCTTCGTCCTCTTCGCGGCCGGGTTCGTGGCGTGGGAGCGCCAGTACGCCTCCCAGGGCAAGGACCCGCTCATCCCGCTGCAGCTGTTCCGGATCGCCTCCTACCGCAACGGCACGCTGCTGCAGGCGACCTACTTCGCCGCCGCGCCCGCCATGTTCCTGCTGACGACCCTGTACCTGCAGAGCGGGCTGCACATCGAGCCGGTGTTCGCGGGCATGGTCACGATCGGGTTCGCCCTGGCGAGCGCGGTGTCCTCGTGGGTGGGCGGAAACCTCGTGACCCGCTACGGGCGACCCGTCGTGGTGTGGGGTCTGGGGCTCGTCCTCGCCTGCGTCATCGGGCTCGTCGCGACGGCCCTGTACGTGCCCGACGACGCCACCCCCTTCGTGATGGCGGGGGCCATGGTCATCGGAGGCGTGGGCGGAGGCCTCGTCATCTCTCCCAACCAGACCCTGACGCTCGCCGACATCCCGGTGCGCCAGGGAGGTCTCGCGGGGTCGGTCGGCCAGCTCGGTCAGCGCATCGGCACCGCGGTCGGCACGGCGATCGCCCTCGCGTTGTTCTACGCGACCGTGTACCGCGAGCAGGGCGGCGCCGCGGAGGAAGCGGTCGTCTTCCACGACGCGTACGGGTTCGGCATGGTCACCGTCGGCATGTTCGTCGCGGTGGCGTTCGTCATCGCCCTCGCGGACCTCGGCGCCCGGCGTCGGTCCCGCATCCACGACGCGGCATCCTGAGGGCGGGGCGTCTCAGACGCCGTACTCCTCGCGGATGCGCTCGCGCAGCAGGTGGCTGCACGCGGTGACCGTCGCGTTCCAGTCGGTGTGCGCGTCGTCCTGCGCGCGATCGGAGATCGCCTTGAACACGCGGATCGGCACGCCGAGCTGATCGGCGACCCAGAAGTAGGCGTAGGTCTCCATGTCGACCAGGCTCGCGCCCAGGGGGCGGATGCGGAGGACCGCCTCCGCGTCGTCGACGAAGTGGTCGCCGGTGGCGATCACGACGCCGTCCCCGTCGCTGCCGATGCGCGCGGGCAGCGACACGTGCTGGCCGACGATGCCGTCGATGTCGGTGACGTCGTGCTGCAGCGCGGCCACCACGTCGTGCACGTCGCCCTGCAGCAGCGGATCGATGCATCCCGCGGTTCCCACCACGACGATCTCCTCGTAGGAGCCGGCGTCGAGCGTGCGCGTGAGGGCGACGGCGGCCTGCAGCTTGCCGGGCCCGGTGATCAGGCGCTCGAAACCGGGCAGGTCGGCGGGGAAGGCCACGACTTCGGATTCGAGCGCGGCGACGAGCAGGCGCATCTCAGTTGCCCCCGGACACGATGCCGATGACGCCCGAGGCGAGCATGAACACGCCGATGCCGCCCACCACGATCCAGATGCCGATACGGGCGGGGGAGGGCTTCTGAGGGTCGCTGCCGTCGGGCCCGTTTCCGAGAAAACTCACCTGTCGAGCGTAGACGAGGCCGCGGCCCCCGGGAGCCGCGGCCTCGTCGCGTCGTCTCCGCTCAGGCGGAGGGCGTCCAGTCCGAGACGCGGTCGAGCTCCGCGATCTGCTCGGAGGTCAGCGTGATCCGCGCGCTCGCGAGCAGATCCGGCACCTGCTCGACCCGCGACGCGCTCGCGATGGGAGCGGCCACCGTCGGCCGCTGACGCAGCCACGCGAGGGCGGTGGCGGCGATGGAGGCCCCGTGGGCGGCGCCGACCTCCTCCAGGGTGTCGATGACGCGCAGGCCCTGCGGCGTCGCGTACGCGGCCGCGCCCTGGGCGCGCGGGGATCCGGCCTCGGCCGGCTCGGCCGAGCGGTACTTGCCGGTGAGGAAGCCGGACGCCAGCCCGTAGTACGGCACGAGGCTCAGGTCGAACTCCTCGGCGACGGGCACGATCGTGTCCTCGACCTCATTGCGGTGCACGAGGTTGTAGTGCGGCTGCACCGCGACGGGCAGGTCGAAGCCCGCGGCCTGGGCGAGCTCGACCCATGAGCGGATGCGGTCGGCCGAGTAGTTCGACACCGCCGTGTAGCGCACGAGCCCGTCCTTGACGAGATCGGCGAAGGCGGCGACGGTCTCCTCGAGCGGCGTCTCGGGGTCGTCGAAGTGGGCGTAGTACAGGTCGAGCGTCTCGACGCCGAGACGCTTGAGCGAGGCCTCCGCCGCGGCGCGGATGTTCCGCGCGGACAGTCCGCGGAACTCGGGGTGCGTGCTCACCTTCGTCGCCACGACGACGCGGGAGGGCTTGCGCGATGCCAGCCACTCGCCGATGAGCGTCTCGCTCTCGCCGCCGCTGTTACCCGGGACCCACGCGCTGTATCCATCGGCGGTGTCGATCAGATCGCCGCCGCCGGCGTGGAAGGCGTCGAGGATGGCGAACGATGCGTCGCGGTCGGCCGTCCAGCCGAACACGTTGCCGCCGAGGGCCAGGGGGAAGACGTCGAGGTCACTGCGTCCGATGCGTGTCATGACGGATGAAAGAGCGCCGGCCGCGCGGGCATTCCCTCATTTCTCCCGGTGACATCCGCGGGCGGCGAGGGGTCATCGGTCTACGCTGGTCCGACGGGCGCGCTCGTGCCCTCATCCGGGAGGTTGACGATGGAATCTGTCGTTCTCGACACGCCCGCGGGCATCGACGCGCGGCTGGGATGGGACCCCTCGGTCACACCCCACGACCGCAAACGGATCCTGGCGAAGGCCCTCATCTCGGCACGGCTCGGCGTCGACGCCACAGCCGTCCGGATCGAGCGGGAGGCACCGACGACCTTCGGCCATCACACCCGGCTGATCGCCTCCGTGGACGGTGCCGAGTCGGCGCTGGTCGTGACGGTCGCGGAGTACCGTGCCGCCACCGTGGTGTCCGTGAGCGAGCCCGGCATCCACGTCGGGCTGGATCTGCGCGACCTGCATCCCGACGCGCAGACGCTGGCCGTGATGCGCGCGCAGAGCATGCTGTGGACCGGTGCCACCGACCTCGACGTGGTGCGCCACTGGACGCGCGTGCAGGCCGTCCTCGCAGCGGACGGCCGGGGGCCGCGGCTGCCCGGGACGTCGGTCAAACTCGACCAGGGACTCCACCGCGGCTGGGTGCGCGACCGCCCGCAGCACTACGCGATCGAGGACCTGTCGCGGAACGCCTTCATCATCACGCTCGCCTGGGCCGCGCCCGACGCGGACTGAGTCAGGCGCCCGTGCCGCTCAGCGCGGCGTCGAGCTCGGCCAGCCACGCGCGTGCGTTGCCGTCGCTCGGCGCACGCCAGTCGCCGCGCGGAGACAGCGAGCCGGCGGGGGACACCTTCGGCCCGTTGGGGATCGCGGAGCGCTTGAACTGCGCGAAGCCGAAGTAGCGGCCGAGGAACACCCGGAGCCACCGCACCACGGTCTCGCGGTCGTAGGCGTACCGCTCGTCCTCGGGGAACCCGGCCGGCCAGGTCCCGGCGTCCGCCTCGCCGAAGGCGCGGGAGGCCAGGAACGCGATCTTCGAGGGCCGCATGCCGTAACGCAGCACGTGGAAGAGCGTGAAGTCGTGCAGCGCGTACGGACCGATCGTGTCCTCGGTCGACTGCACCTTGCCGTCCGCGTCGGCGGGGACGAGCTCGGGGCTGATCTCGGTGTCGAGGACGGCGCGGAGCACTGCCGCCGTGCGGTCGTCGACTCCCTCGCGGGCCGTGATGACCCATCGGATGACGTGCTGGATGAGGGTCTTGGGGACACCCGCGTTGACCGCGTAGTGGCTCATCTGGTCACCGACGCCGTAGGTCGCCCATCCGAGGGCGAGCTCGGAGAGATCCGACGTGCCGATGACGATGCCGTTGTGCCTGTTCGCGAGCCGGAACAGCAGATCCGTCCGGACGCCGGCCTGCACGTTCTCGTACGTCACGTCGTAGACCGGTGATCCGTCGGCCGCGGGGTGGTCGATGCCGCGCAGGATCTCGGTGGCGGTGGGGCGGATGTCGATGGTCTCGATCGTCGCCCCGACGGCCTCGGCGAGTTCGATCGCGTTGGAGCGCGTCTCGTCGCCGGTCGCGAAGCCGGGCATCGTGTACGCGAGGATGTCGCTGCGCGGGCGACCCATGCGATCCATCGCGCGGGCGACGACGAGCAGGGCATGGGTCGAATCGAGCCCGCCCGAGACGCCGATGACCGGGCGCGGGCCGCCGATCGCCCGCAGCCGCTGCTCGAGCCCCGAGACCTGGATGTTGAAGGCCTCGTAGCAGTCCTGCGCGAGACGGGCGGGGTCGGCGGGGACGAAGGGGAAGCGTGCGATCGCGCGGCGGAGGCCGATGTCGGAGCGGGGCGGGTCGAGGCGGAAGTGCACGGTGCGGAACGCGCCCGTCCGCGCGTTGAGCGTGCGGCGGTTGTCGTCGAAGGTGCCCTGCCGCTGGCGGTCCTGGCGGAGCCGGTCGAGGTCCACATCCGCCACCGCACGCCGCGGCCCGTCGGGGAAGCGCTCGGTCTCGGCGAGCAGCTGGCCGCCCTCGTAGATCATGGTCTGGCCGTCCCACGAGACGTCGTTGGTCGACTCCCCGGCTCCCGCGGCGGCGTACGCGTAGGCGGCGAGGCACCGCAGGGACTGGGAGCTCGCGAGCAGCTTGCGGTCATCGGCGCGGGCGATCGTGATGGGGCTGCCGCTGAGGTTCAGCAGCACCGTCGCCCCGGCGAGGGCCGCCTCGGACGACGGCGGCACCGGCACCCACATGTCCTCGCAGATCTCGGCGTGCACGACGAGACCCGGAACGTCGAGCGCCGCGAACAGCAGGTCGGGCCCGAAGGGGGCGAACCGGTCGCCCACACGGATGTCCTGGCCGCGCTGGTCGTCGCCCGGGGCGTACCAGCGCCGCTCGTAGAACTCGCGGTAGGTCGGCAGAGCGGACTTGGGGACGACGCCGAGGAGCTCGCCGCGGTGGATCACGACCGCGCAGTTGTACAGGCGCGTGCCGTGCCGGAGCGGTGCCCCCACCACGAGGACCGGAAGGAGGTCGACGGATGCGGCCACGAGCTGTTCGACGGCCGTCTCCACGGCGTCGAGCAGCACGTCCTGCAGCACGAGGTCGTCGATGGCGTAGCCGCTGAGCGCGAGCTCGGGGAAGAGGGCCACGGCGACGCCGTCCTCGTGGCAGGCGCGGGCCTCGGCCAGCACGGCCTCTGCGTTGGCGCGAGGGTCGGCGATGGCGATCGGCGTCGTGCAGGCCGCGATCCGGGCGAAGCCGTGCCGGTAGGCGCTGTCGAAGGGCAGGTCGGCGCTCATTCGTTCAGTCTGGCACTTCCGACGCCTCCACGACGGGGGTTCGGCCGTGATCCCGCGGGCGCGCTGCGGCCGTGTCGGTGCGCGCGGTTAGGGTCGAGGGCGGAGAGAGGATCACATGCGCTACATCGAGGCCACCCCGCTCCGGGCGGCACGCGTCGTCTGGAGCGCCAGCGATCTCAAGGCGGCGGCCGAGTGCGAGTTCGCCTGGCTGCGTCAGCTCGATGCGCGTCTGGGCCGGGTGCCCGCCGTGGCCGACCCGGAAGACCTCATGCTCGAGCGGGCCGCGCGTCTCGGGACGCGTCACGAGATCGCCGTGCTGGAGCGCTATCGCGCGGACCTCGGTGACGCCGTCGTCGAGATCGACGAAACGCGCTCGGCGGACGCTGCCGGCATGACGGCGGCGGTGGCGGCGACGCGGGCCGCACTGTCCGACCCGTCGGCGACCGTCGTCTACCAGGCCGCGTTCCAGACCGACGAGTTCGTGGGTTTCGCGGACTTCCTGGTGCGAGACGACGACGGACGCTGGATCGTGCAGGACACCAAGCTCGCACGCCATGCGCGCGTGACCGCGCTCATGCAGCTTGCGGCATACGTCGATCAGCTCGATGGGCTCGGCGTCCCCCGCGCCGATCGCGTCGAACTGCTGCTCGGCGACGGCACGGTCAGCGCGCACCGTGTCGTCGACCTCCTGCCGGTGTACGCGCACCGGCGTCGTCGCCTGCGCGCGCTCATCGCCGACCGCGACCTCGCGGCCGGCGTCGACGGCGCCCCCCTCGCCTGGGGAGATCCCCGCGGCGCGCTGCAGGTCGTGGCGTGCGGGCGCTGCGCGACGTGCGAGCAGGAGGTCATCGCGCACCGCGATCTGCTGCTGGTCGCCGGCATGCGGCCGGTGCAGCGCGAGCGGCTGCAGCGGGGCGGCATCCGCACGATCGACGACCTGGCGGCGGCTTCCGCGCCGCCCGAGCGCATGAGCGACGAGGTGTTCGCCTCGCTGCGCACCCAGGCCCGGCTGCAGCTCGACAGCCCCGCGGGGGTTCCGGGCGTCGACGGCAGCATCCCCGCCGATGCGCTGCCGACCTACGAGGTCGTCCTGCCGCAGGCGCTGGCGGCGCTTCCCCGGCGCGACGAGGGCGACCTCTTCTTCGACTTCGAGGGCGACCCGCTCTACAGCGAGGGCGCGGGCGGTGCGTGGGGCATCGACTACCTCTTCGGGTGGGTCGACAACCGGCTGCAGTACACCGCGCTGTGGGCGCACACCTTCGCCGACGAGAAGACGACCTTCGAGACCTTCGTCGACCTCGTCGACCTTCGTCGTCGCGCCCACCCCGGCATGCACATCTACCACTACGCGCCCTACGAGACCACGCACCTGCTGGCCATGGCCGCGCGGTACGGCACGCGCGAGGCCGAGATCGACCGGATGCTGCGCGACGGCGTCTTCGTCGACCTCTACCCGGTCGTGCGGCGCGCACTCCGCGTCGGCTCGCGCTCGTACTCGATCAAGAAGCTCGAGCCGCTCTACATGGGCGCCGACCGGCGCACGAGCGAGGTGCAGCGCGGCGACGACTCCATCGTGCGCTACGTCGAGGCGCGCGCGCTGCGCGAGTCCGGCGACGCCGCGGCCGCCGCCCGCATCCTCGACGACCTCGCCGAGTACAACCGCGACGACTGCGTCTCGACGCTGCGTCTGCGCGACTGGCTCGTCGATCGGGCGCGCGAGTCGGGGCTGATGCCCTCGGGCGACCCGCTCGAGGCGTTCGGCGGCTACGAGCCGTCGCTGCGGGCACTCGCCCTGGAACGGTGGGCGGCATCCGAGCGGGACGCCGACGCCCCCAGCTCGGACGACGCGCACGAGCGCGACGCGGTGGCGCTGCGGCTCGCGGCCGCCGCCATCGACTACTACCCGCGCGAGGCGAAGACGTTCTGGGCGTCGCACTACCTGCGGCTGCGCGAGCCCGCGTCGATCTGGGAGGACACGCGCGACGTCGTCGTGGTCGATCCCGGGCGCAGCCGCGTGGTCACCGACTGGCACGCCGGGGAAGGGCGCCGCCGTGCCGTGCGGCGCATCATCGAGCTGCGCGGCGACGCCGCCCCGGGCACCCGGCTGAGCGCGGGCGGACAGCCGTTCCTGCTCTATCCGGTGCCGACGCCGTTCACGACCGACTCGTCGCCGCGGTGGATCCACGCGGCGCGCACCGCCCGCGTGGTCGAGACGCTCGACGACGGCGCGGTCATCGAAGAGCTCGCCGCCGACGGCGAGACCTGGCAGGAGCTGCCCTTCGCCCTCGCTCCCGCGGCTCCGCCCGCAGCCGGCAACCAGCAGGCGTCCATCGACGCCTGGGCCGACACGGTGCTCGAAGCGGCGCCCCGCTTCCCCGCCGACCCCGCGACCGACATCCTGCGCCGGGTGCCTCCGCGCACGCGCGGTGACGGACTCGCGCCCGCCGACGGCAACGACATCGCCGCGATCACGCGCAGCATCCTGGATCTCGACCACAGCTACCTCGCGGTGCAGGGCCCGCCGGGCACGGGCAAGACATACGTCGGATCGCACGTCATCGCCCGCCTGGTGCGCGAGCGCGGGTTCCGGGTCGGCGTCGTGGCGCAGTCCCACGCGGTCATCGAGCACATGCTGGCGCGCATCGTCGACGCCGGTGTGCCGGCCGCGTCGGTCGGCAAGGCGCTGAAGGATCCGTCGGCCGCGGGCAGCGTGCCGTTCACCGTCTTCGAGAAGAACGCGCTGGCGGCCTTCACGCAGGATCGACCCGACGGCTTCGTGGTCGGCGGGACGGCGTGGGACTTCAGCCACCCGGGGCGGGTGCCGCGCGGCAGCCTGGACCTGCTCGTGATCGACGAGGCCGGTCAGTTCTCGCTCGCCTCCACGATCGCGGTCTCGCGGGCGGCGGAGCGGCTGCTGCTGCTCGGCGACCCGCAGCAGCTGCCGCAGGTCAGCCAGGGCACGCACCCCGAGCCCGTCGACACCTCGGCCCTCGGCTGGGTGATGGACGGCGAGGCCGTGCTGCCGCCCACGCACGGCTACTTCCTCTCGCGTTCCTGGCGGATGCATCCCGCGCTCGCCGCGCCCGTCTCCGACCTCTCGTACGACGGCGAGCTCGCCTCGGCGCCGGTGACGGCGCATCGCGTGCTCGACGGGATCGCCCCCGGCGTGCACCCGCGTCCGGTCCCGCACACCGGCAACGCGGTGGTCTCGATCGAGGAGTCCGCCGAGGTCGTGCGGCTGGTCGCCGATCTGCTCGGCCGGTCGTGGGTGGACGTCGACGAGGACGGCGAGGGCGTCCGTCTCCATCCGCCGCGCGCTCTCGTCGAGGCCGACATCATCGTGGTGACGCCCTACAACGGTCAGCAGGTCGAGGTCGAAGAGGCCCTGGCCCGTGCCGGTCACCCGGAGGTCCGGGTGGGGACGGTCGACAAGTTCCAGGGGCAGGAGGCGGTCGTGGCGATCGTCTCGCTCGCCGCATCCTCCGGTCGCGAAGCGCCGCGAGGGCTGGAGTTCCTGCTGCTGCAGAACCGCCTGAACGTCGCCGTTTCGCGCGCGCAGTTCGCCGCGTACGTCGTCTACTCGCCGGGGCTCCTGGACGACCTCCCGCGCACGCCCGAAGGAGTGGCCCGGCTCAGTGCCTTCGCGCGGCTGGTGGGGGAGAGCCGGTGACGCAGGTGCCGGTCATGCCGGTCGGCTAGGCTTCCCGCTCGGATCCCGCGAACGCGCCCGGACGATCGGAAACACCATGGCCCCTCTCATCGACAACGCCATCTACGTCGACGGGCAGCGCGTGCACAGCCCGCGCAACCTTGACGAGACCTTCGAGATCCTCGACGAGTCGGGCGGGCTCGCCTGGATCGGCCTGTATCGCCCCGATGCCGACGAGCTCGCGTCCGTGGCACGGGAGTTCGACCTGCATCCGCTCGCGGTCGAGGACGCGCTCACCGGCCATCAGCGCTCGAAGGTGGAACGGTACGGCGACACGCTCTTCGTCGTGCTGCTCCCCGCGCACTACATCGACGACCGCGAAGAGGTCGAGTTCGGCGAACTGCACATCTTCGTCGGCCCCAACGTCGTCATCACGATCCGTCACGCCGAATCGCCCAACCTCTCGGCGGTGCGCCAGCGCCTCGAATCGCAGCCGGAGCTGCTCTCGCTCGGCTCGGAGGCGGTGCTCTACGCGATCGTCGACCGCGTCGTCGACGAGTACGAGCCCGTCGTGGCCGGTATCGAGAACGACATCGACGAGATCGAGGACCAGCTGTTCGGCGAGAGCGACGACGACGCACTGTCGCGGCGCATCTACGAGCTGTTCGGCGAGGTCATCAGCTTCGGGCGTGCCGTGCAGCCCCTCGGCGGCATGCTGGAGTGGCTGCGCCGCGGGTACGAGAAGTACGACGTCGACCTCGAGGTGCAGCGGAGCCTCCGCGACGTGCAGGACCACACCATCCGCATCGGGGACCGCATCGAGGGGTTCCGCGCGCTGCTCGACAAGGCCCTCACCGTGCACTCAGCGCTCGTCGCACGGCGTCAGACCGAGGCGAGTCTGGCGCAGAACGACGAGATCAAGAAGATCTCGTCGTGGGCGGCGATCATCTTCGCCCCGGGCCTGATCGGCACGATCTACGGCATGAACTTCGACTACATGCCCGAGCTGCACTGGACGTTCGGCTACCCGCTCGCGGTCGCCGCGATGGGCGCGTTCGCCGTCGGGCTCTACGCCATCTTCAAGAAGAAGAAGTGGCTGTGAGCCCCGCGGGTCAGACCGTCCCGTAGAGGCGGTCGCCGGCGTCGCCGAGACCGGGCACGATGTAGCCCTTCTCGTTCAGACGCTCGTCGAGCGCGCCGAGGACCAGCGTCACGTCGCGGTCGCCGATCTGCTTCTCGATCGCGGCGACGCCCTCGGGGGCGCCGAGCAGGCAGATCGCGGTGACGTCCTGCGCACCGCGGCGGAAGAGGAAGTCGATCGCCGCGCCGAGCGAGCCACCCGTGGCGAGCATCGGGTCGAGCACGAAGCACTGGCGGTCGCTCAGATCGTCCGGGAGCCGCTCCGCGTACGTCGCCGGCTGCAGGGTCTTCTCGTCGCGCAGCATGCCGAGGAACCCGACCTCCGCGGTGGGGAGGAGCTTGACCATGCCCTCCAGCATCCCGAGGCCCGCACGCAGGATCGGCACCACGAGCGGACGCGGCTCGCTGATGCGCACCCCCTGGGTGACCGTGACGGGAGTCTCGATCTCGACCGGCTCGACCTGCACATTGCGGGTGGCCTCGTAGGCCAGGAGCGTGACGAGTTCTTCGGTGAGCTGACGGAACACCGGGGATGGGGTGCTCTTGTCGCGCAGCACCGTGAGCTTGTGGGTGATGAGCGGGTGATCGGCGACGTGCAAACGCATGAGACCCAGGCTAGAGCACGTACCGCCGCCTCCCCACCGTGAGAACTCCGACGGTCGGGGACGGCGGCTAGCCTGGGGCGGTGAGCTTGCCGGTGGGACCTTCGGACGACGACGCGATGGTGCGCGCCCTCGTCCTCGCCGAGACGGCGGCCGCGCACGGCGACGTGCCGGTGGGCGCCGTCGTGCTGGATGCGGCGGGCCGTGTCCTCGCGGACGGCGCCAACGAGCGGGAGCTCACCGGCGACCCCACCGCTCACGCCGAGATCGTGGCGCTGCGCCGCGCGGCGGCCGTGGCCGCGTCCTGGCACCTCGAGGACTGCACGCTCGTCGTCACGCTGGAGCCGTGCGTCATGTGCGCCGGCGCCATCCTGCAGGCGCGCATCGGCCGCGTCGTGTTCGGGGCGTGGGACGACAAGGCCGGCGCCGCGGGGTCGATGTACGACGTGCTGCGCGACCGCCGTCTGCCCCACCGCGTCGAGGTGGTCGGCGGGGTGCGCGAGGCGGCCGCATCCGCGCAGCTGCAGTCGTTCTTCGCGTCGCGCCGCTGACGACGCGGGCCGGTCAGCGGGGGAGCTGCGGCAGGGCCTCGCCGAGCAGGGCGAGGTGCTCGAGATCGCGCATGTCCATCAGCTGGAAGTAGACCCGCGTCGCACCGAGCGCCGCGAGCCGCTCGACGCGTTCGGCGACGACCGACACGTCGCCGGTGATGTTGGCCCCGTTGTCGAACGCGGCGGCGTCGGTGCCGATCGCGGCGGCGCGCCGCTCGCGCTCGTCGGCGGTGCGGCCGAGCAGCGTCGGCAGGGCGACCGAGAGCTTCAGCGTCGCGGGGTCGCGGTCGATGGCCTCGGCGGCGGCGCGGACGGTCGCGAACTTCTCGGCCACGACCTCGTCGGGCACGAATCCGATGTTGAACTCGGAGGCGAAGCGCGCCGCGATCGCGGGAGTCCGGCGCGGGCCGCCGCCGCCGACGATGATCGGCACACGGGACTGCACGGGCTTCGGGAGCGCCGGGCTCTCGTCGAGCCGATGATGGGCGCCCTCGAACGAGAAGGTGTCGCCGACGGGGGTCTGCCACAGGCCGGTGAGGATCTCGAGCTGCTCCTCGAGCAGGCCGAAGCGCTTCTCGGGGAAGGGGATGCCGTAGGCATGGTGCTCGCGCTCGAACCATCCGGTGCCGAGCCCGAGCTCGACGCGTCCACCCGACATCGCGTCGACCTGCGCGACCTGCACGGCCAGAACGCCGGGCACGCGATAGGTCACCGACGAGACGAGCGTGCCGAGGCGGATGCGCGAGGTCTCCCGGGCGAGGCCCGCCAGGGTGGTCCAGGCGTCCGTGGGTCCCGGCAGCGGGTCGCCGTCCCCCATCCGCAGGTAGTGGTCCGAGCGGAAGAACCCGGTGAACCCGAGTTCTTCGGCCAGGCGGGCGAAGGCCAGCTGGTCGTCGTAGCTGAATCCCTGCTGAGGTTCGGTGAAGACGCAGTACTCCATGCGCCCAGTCTGCCCGGTCGAGCGGCGGCGCGCGTCAGTCCGAGGACTTCAGGATGATGGCGTCGGTCGGCGGGGCCGGTTCGTCCGGGTGGAAGACGTCCGGTTCGAGGTAGATCACGCGTGCGGCGGGGACGGCCGCGCGGATGCGGCTCTCGATCTCGTCGATGCGTCCCGCGACGACCACGAGCGGACTGTCCCCGTCGAAGCCGAGCTTGGCGGCCACCATGAGCTCGTCGGGGCCGAGGTACAGGGTCTTCATGTGGATGAGGCGGGCTCCGGGCTGCGCCTCGATCGCCGCGAGAATCGCCGCGTGGTCGCCGTCGTTCGCGCCCTCGCCGACGAGCAGGCTCTTCGTCTCGACGCCCAGGGTGATGGCGACGAGGATCAGCAGCGTGCCGATCATGAGCGTGCCGATCGCATCGAACACCACGTTGCCGGTGATCGCCGACAGCCCGACGCCGAGCAGCGCGAACGCGAGCCCGGTGAGGGCGGCGACGTCCTCGAGCAGCACGACGGGAAGCTCCGGCGCCTTGGCGTGACGGATGAACGCCGTCCACGACTCGCCGGGTTTGCGGACGCGGTTCGACTCGCGCACGGCCGTGCGCAGCGAGAAGCTCTCGAGGCCGATGGCGATCACGAGGACCACGATCGGAACCCACACGTTCTCGAGCTCGTGCGGGTGCGTGAGCTTGTCGACACCCTCGTAGATCGAGAACAGCCCGCCGACCGAGAACAGGATGATCGACACGACGAACGCGTAGACGTACCGCTCCCGCCCGTACCCGAACGGGTGGGCGGTGTCGGCGCGGCGCCGGGACCGGCGCCCGCCGAACATGAGCAGCAGCTGGTTCCCCGAGTCGGCGAGCGAGTGGATGCCCTCCGCGAGCATGGACGCCGAGCCCGAGAAGAACCAGGCGACGAATTTCGCCAGGGCGATCCCGAGGTTCGCGAGGAACGCCGCGAGGATGGCGGTGGCGCCGCCGGATGCGCTCACGCCCGCGCCTCAGTCGGCCGAACGCAGGATGATGGCCTCGGTGGGCGGCGCCGGGTTCTGGGCCGCTCCGATGTACCCGATGGCCTCGAGGATGGCGCGGCGGACCACGCTCGGACGCTCGAGATGGGGCGTGTGGCCCACGCCCTCCAGCACGACGTCCTGCACCGTGCCGCCGGACGCGGCGTAGGCGGCGAACGCGTCCGTGAGCTGCGCGATCATCGGCTGCGCGGGGGCGACGTCGGCGCCGGGCCAGTCGGGCGCGATGCCCAGCGCGCCGAGGTGGTTGGGGTCGAGGAACGAGCCGTCGGCGACGATGGCGTCGAGGGATCCCCGCACCCACAGCACGGGCGGCTTCGGATCAAGCGACGCGAGGGCGTCGGCGTCCAGGTAACGGGGTGCGAGCGCGTTCAGCACGCCCGTCGCCCCGGCCGCCGTGCCCGGCCAGTTCGGGCTGCTCACGACCTCGCCGGGGTAGTTGCCCGGGGCGGTCGAGGTGGTCAGCATCGCGTGGATCCACACGTCCTCGTCGGAGGACGTGTACCCCGACGCGACGAACTCGGATCGGAAGACGCTCCGCGGCGATGCCGCGGAATCCGTGCCGCTGTCGCGGTCGTTGAGGCGACGGACGAACTCCGGGTTGGCCGTGGCCGCGCCGCATCCGGCGTCGTCGTCGGTCAGGCGCGTGCCGTCGCGGCGCGTGCCGCCCAGGCCGAACGGCGAGAACGGCGCGAGCAGCGTGAGCGAGAGCGCGGGGCGCAGACGCGCGAGGGCGATGGCCACGGTCGCGCCCAGGTCCCATCCCACGAGGTGCGCGGTCGGCACCTCGAGCGCGTCGAGCGCGGCGGCCACGTCCTCGGCGAAGTCGGCCACGCCGCGGGTCGCGTCGACGGGCAGGCCCTCGGTGCCGCCGAACCCGCGCAGGTCGACGGCGACGACGCGCAGATCGCTCGGCAGGTCCTCCATGAACGGCTGCCAGATCAGCGACGACGAGAGGAGTCCGTGCAGCAGCACGAGCGTGCGCTCGGCGGGTGTGGCCGGGTCGTCGCTGGCTCGTTCGATCACCCGCACCGCGATGCGCGGGGTGTCCAGAGTGCGTGCGACGAGGCCGTCGAACAGGTCGGTGGTCGGTTCGGTCATGAAGATCCTCCGGGCGGGGCGTCCTGCCCCGGCGGTTCCGATGATAGACCTCGCACCTCTCCGCGACCCGACGCCTAGGGTGGAAAAATGACCTCGCTCCCCTCTCTCGCGATCATCGGTGCCGGTTCGATGGGAGGCGCCATCCTCCAGGGCGTGGTCGCCTCGGGCCGGGCCGGCAGCATCCACGTCACCAATCGGTCCCGGGCGAAGGCGGAGCCCCTCGCGGACCTCGCCGGCGTCACGAGCATCGCCCTCGAGGACCACCCCGACGGCAACGCGCAGGCCGTCGCGGCCGCCGATGTCGTGCTGGTGGGGGTCAAGCCCGCCATGGTGCCGGATCTCCTGACCGAGATCGCCCCGCACCTGCGCCCGCACGCGATCGTCGTCAGCCTCGCCGCCGGGGTCACCGTCGCGACCTTCGAGCGGATCCTTGGACCGGAGGCGGTCGTCGTGCGGTCGATGCCCAACACCCCGGCCGTCGTCGGCAAGGCCGTCACGGGCATCGCTCCGGGGACGCGCGCCGATGCGACGGTGCTCGGCACGGTGCGCGCGGTCTTCGAGACCGTCGGCACGGTCGTCGAGGTGCCGGAGTCGCAGATCGACGCGCTGTCGACCATCTCGGGCTCGGGCCCGGCCTATGTGTTCCTGCTGATCGAGGAGCTCACCTCCGCCGCGGTCGGCAAGGGCTTCGCCCCGGATGTGGCGCGCACGATGGCCGAGCAGACCTTCATCGGCGCGGCGGCACTGCTCGACGCGACCGGCGAGGATCCGGCCGAGCTGCGGCGGCGGGTCACGAGCCCCAAGGGCACCACTGAGCGGGCGGTCGCGGTGCTGCAGGAGGCGCACCTCGACCGCGTGTTCGCCGAAGCGACGGATGCGGCCCTGGCCCGCGCGCGGGAGCTCGCCGCCGGCTGACCCCGCGCACCCGCATCCCCGTTCTCGGAGATTCCGTCGTTTCTCGGAGGATTCCGCGTCACGGCTCCGAGAACCGCGCGATTCTCCGAGAAGGCGCGGAGGGGAGGGTCAGCGGTCCGCGCCGGGGCTGCGGCCGAAGCGTGCGCGGTAGGCGCGGTGGAACGTCCCGGTGTCGCCGAAGCCCGTCTCGCGGGCGATCGCGGCGATCGACCGGGATGCGGCCGCCGGCCGGCTGAGCTCGGATCGCGCGAGATCGAGCCGCTCCGCGCGCAGCCAGACCGAGAACGCCTCGCCCTCGCGGGCGAACGCGGCCTGCACGGTGCGCGTCGTGCATCCGAACGCCCGGGCGAGCGCGCCGATGCCGAAGGACGGATCGCGCAGCCGGGTGCGGGCGTAGGCACGGAACGCGTCCGCGCGGGTGGGGGAGGTCGGGGCGAGGTCGGGGCGGCTGACCGCGTCGAGCATCTCGATCACGGTGGTCGTCATCGCCGTCGCCACCTGCGGCATCCCGGTGCGCACCGCCTGCGCCAGCAGACCGACCTGAGCGCCGAGCTGCACGCCGTAGCCCGTCGCGGTGAGCCGGTCGTCGAGCGCGGGCAGGGCCCTCCGGGCGGTCGCGGGCAGCACGTCGCGCGGAATGCGCAACGACACCAGGTCGAGCCGGCGCCGCGGGTCGGCGAAGACATCGAAGGGGACGGCGTTGTCGAGCACCGCGGCCGATCCCGCCGCCACGCTCCACGTCCGTCCGGCCTGCGCGAGTCCCCACGGCTTCGCGCTGTGGTTCACGAAGAGGGCGTCGTCGGCCACGCGCGAGATGGAACGCCGGTCCCGGCGCGCGCTCACCCCCGGGGTCGAGATGACGCCGAGGTCGAGCGCGCCCACGTGCGTCAGCGAGAAGTCGGCGGCGAAGCCGCCGGTGGCGGGACGGGTCGGTCGCACCCCGACGTAGACCTCGGCGATGCCGTCGCAGAAATGGTCGTAGGCCTCGGCGTCCGGCAGGCCGCGCGTCGTGCCGACGACGAAGGGTGCGCCCGGAGTTTCGCGCATCGCCACCTCTTCTCGCCGAGCGCCACTGCTCGGTCCCTCACGTCCTCATATCGTGGGGCGCGCGCCATCCGCGGTCAAGCGGTCACCCGGGCGCAACCGACGAAGGTGAGACAACGATGTCCGTCCGACCCACGATCCTGCTCGTCCACGGCGCCTGGCACGGCTCCTGGTGCTGGGAGCATGTCTCCGACATCCTGCGCGCCGATGGATGGCAGGTGCAGACGATCGATCTGCCGACCGTGCACGCGCCCGACAAGGCGGCGCTGGGCATGCAGGACGACGCGGATGCGGTCGCTGCGGCCGTTGCCCGCATCGAGGGTCCGGTGGTCGTCGTCGCGCATTCCTACGGCGGCGTCCCGACCACCCAGGGGGCGGACCTGCCGCAGGTGCGTCACATCGTGTACGTCGCCGCGTTCGTGCTCGACGAGGGCGAATCGCTGCTCGCGGCCGTGGGCGGCGTCGAGCCGGACTGGTGGCACATCGACGGCGCGCTGGCGACCGCGGGCGACGAGACCCGGCCGCCGAGCGAGCTGTTCTTCGCCGACGCGGCCCCGGACGAGGCGGCCCGGGCGAGCGCGCGCCTCCTGCCGCAGGCGGCGCGCGCGTTCCGCGACGAGGTCGGCGTTGTCGCCTGGCGGGGCCGGCCCACGACCTACGTCGTCACGGAGCAGGACGCCATCTTCCCCGTGCCAGGGCAGGAGGCGCTCGCCGCCCGCGCCGGGTCGGCGGTGCGCCGCCTCGACACGAGCCACTCGCCGTTCCTGTCGCAGCCCGCGGCGCTGGCCACCCTCATCGAAGAGGCCGCCGCATCCGTCTGAGACCCCATCCGGTTCTCGGAGATCCCGTCGGTTCTCGGAGGTTTCCTCGCGGATCCTCCGAGAATCGCGCGTCTCTCCGAGAAGCGGCGGCGGGCCGGGCCGACGGCGGGCTCAGCGGTCGAGCGAGGCGAAGCGTTCGATGTCGCTGTTGGTGCCCGAGACGATGATGAGGTCGTGGTTGGTGACCACGGTGTTGGCCTCGGCGTAGCGGAAGGGTCGGCCGGGGCTCTTCACGCCCACGACGGTGACGTTGTACCGGGTGCGGACGCCCGACTCGTTGAGCCCGACGCCGCGGATGAAGCGGGGCGGATACATCTTGGCCAGCACGAAGTCGTCGTCGAACCGGATGAAGTCGAGCATGCGCCCGCTGACCAGGTGCGCGACGCGCTCGCCCGCCTCGCGCTCCGGGTAGATCACGTGGTTCGCGCCGACGCGGGCCAGGATCTTGCCGTGCGACTGCGACACCGCTTTGGCCCAGATCTGCGGCACCTTGAGGTCGACGAGGTTGGCGGTGATGAGCACCGAGGCCTCGATCGAGGAGCCGACGGCGACGACGGCCACCTGGAAGTCCTGGGCGCCGATCTGCGTCAGCGCCTCGATGGCGCGGGCATCGGCCTGCACCGCGTGCGTGACGCGCTCCGACCACTTCTGCACGAGCTCGAGGTTGTCGTCGATCGCGAGCACCTCGCGGTCGAGGCGGTCGAGCTCGCCGGCGCAGGCGGCGCCGAAACGGCCCAGGCCGATCACGAGCACGGGAGCGTCGGAACGGAGTTTCTCAACCAACGATCGGCCTTTCCACCGGCAATGAGTACAGCTGCGATCGGGACGATGCGGCGACGGCCGCGGCGAGAGTCACTGTACCAACGCGCCCCATGAACATCGTCACCGCGAGGACGTACACCGCGCTGTCGGGAAGCTCGGTCGTGAGGCCCGTCGACAGGCCCACCGTGGCGAACCCCGACACGACCTCGAACAGCACCTCGTCGACGGGCGCCTTGGTGATCTGGGCGATCGTGATCGTCGAGATCGCGACGATGGTGGCACCCCACGCGACGACCGAGAGCGCCACCCGCTGCACGTCGCTCGGGATGCGGCGGCCGAACGCCTGCACCGACGGGCGCCCCTTGGCCTCCGACCAGACCGCGAGGGCCAGCACCGCGAGCGTCGTCACCTTGATGCCGCCGGCGGTGGATGCGGAGCCGCCGCCGACGAACATCAGCATGGCGCCGACCAGGAGCGACGATCCGTGCAGATCGCCGATGTCGATCACCGAGAAGCCGCCCGAGCGCGTCATCGCCGACAGGAACAGCGACTGGAACGTGGTGTCCCACGCATCCATCCCGCCGAAGGTCTTCGGGTTGCCGTACTCGAGGGTGACGAAGACGACCGCGCCCGCGAAGAAGAGGATGACGGTGGTGATGAGGGTGAGCTTGGTGTGCAGCGACCAGCGGCGCACGTGCCACTGGTGACGCCAGAGGGTGAAGATGACGGGGAAGCCGATCGACCCCAGGAACACGCCCACCATCAGCACGCTCATGAACAGGTAGTCGGTGGCGAAGGGGGCCAGCCCGTCGGCGTTCGGCGTGAAGCCGGTGTTCGTGAACGCCATGGCGGCGAAGTACGGCGCCTCCCACAGTGCGGTGAGGGGCGGCACGCCGCCGACCAGCAGCGACGGGTAGAGCAGGATCGCCAGGCCCGCTTCGATGACGAGGGTCGAGAGGGCGACCGTCCGCAGCAGCTGACCGACCTCGCCGAGACGGACGGTCTGCCCCTCGTTGACGGGGCCGCCGTGGATGCGCAGCGGGTTGGTGTCGCCGGCGGCGATGAGCTTGGCCCGCAGGCCCAGACGCTTCGAGATGACCAGGCCCAGGATCGAGGCCAGCGTCAGCACACCCAGCGCGCCGACGTTGACGCCGATGTAGATGATCACCTGGCCCAGCGGCGACCAGTGCGCGCCCATGTTCACCGTCGACAGGCCGGTCACGCAAATGGTCGACACCGCGGTGAAGAGGGCGTCGGCGAGGGGCGTGGCCCGCCCGTCCGCCGCGGCCGCCGGCAGGGAGAGGAGCGCCGTGAACACGAGGATGAGACTCGAGAACACGAGCACCGCGAACCGGGCGGGCGACGACGTGGTGAACGTGCGCAGCGCATCGCGTCCGCGCTGGAGGGATGCGCTGAGACGGCGCCGCGAGGCGGACCTCGCGGAGTCGGACGTCATCCGAGCACCTTTCGGTCAGGCGGGAGGTCTGCGACCGGAACGCGTGTCATGGTACTCCGCCCGGCGCCCGACTAACCTAAAGCGCATGGCGGACATCTTCGGTGTGATCGCGGACGCGACACGACGCGACATCCTGCGTCTCCTCCTCGACCGTTCCGTCGAGGGCGAGGACGGCACGAGCGTGTCGCACATCGTGCACGAGCTCGGTGTCAGCCAGCCCACCGTGTCGAAGCACCTCAAGGTGCTCCGGGAGGCGGAGCTCGTCTCGGTGCGCGAGGAGGGCCAGCACCGCTACTACAGCCTGTCGCGCGCGCCGCTCGACGACGTCGACGCCTGGCTCATGCCGTTCCTCACCGAGGATCAGGATGCCGAGGCGGCCTTCGTGAGCGCTCTGCCCGAGCCCGCGGCGCACGCGGCCGATGTCGTCGGTCGCGCGGCCGCCTCCGTCAACCGCGCCGTCGCCGCCGCGTTCGGCAAGCGCGGACGCTGACCTCCCGTCACGAGTCGTCGTCGGTCGACCCGGAGTCGTCCGACTGATCGTCGGGGCGCGTCGGGAGTGTTCCCTGGTCGGGGCGGACGCCGCCCTGCCCCATCTGCGGTCCGCCACCGGGCATCTCGCCGGGCGTGAAGCCGGCGGGTCCCTGCGACGACGACACCGCCCAGCCGGTGGCGACACCGCCGCCGAATGTGAGCCCCAGGACCAGGACGACCCCGGCGGCGACGCCGCCGATGACGAGCGGGCGTCGGCGCCGCGGGGCGGCGGCGGCTGCCGGCGCGGGCGCGGACGAGGGGGCGGTCAGGGGCACGGCGGGGGCGGCGCCGGTCGTCGTGGGCGGGGTCTGGGGCTGATCGCTGCTCATGACCCCAGCGTGAGCGCCCCGCCGAGGTCGGAGCCCTGAGCGCGCTATGCGCCCCGTCTGTGTCGCGCGGGCCGATCACATCCGTCACAGCGGTTTACACGCGTCGCTCCCACACCCTAGAGTGTGCTCAGCCCAGGGGGGCGCGGGGGAGGTGGGACATGGCCGAACTGCCGGACGTGACGTTTCTGACGGTTGCCGAGGTGGCGCAGATCATGCGTGTGTCGAAGATGACGGTCTACCGTCTCGTCCACTCCGGCGAACTGCCTGCGGTGAGGTTCGGGCGCAGCTATCGGGTGCTCGAATCGGCCGTCACAGAAGCTGTGCAGCGGCCCGCAGCCGACGTCGGCTAGACTTATCCGAGGCATTTTTTTCGATGCCTCGTTCCCGGGCGCAGGCGACCCTGTACCCAGACCGCTGATCTGTGAGGTTTTCCGTGGGTTCTGTCATCAAGAAGCGCCGCAAGCGCATGGCGAAGAAGAAGCACCGCAAGCTGCTTCGTAAGACTCGCCACCAGCGCCGCAACAAGAAGTAAACGCGGCATCGACACCAAGCGCCTGTCCTGAAGGACGGGCGCTTCGTGTCTGTGGGCGGTCTAGCCTGGACGCATGAAGTCGATCAGCGTGCAGCAGTTGCGAGAGCGTCAGGACGTCCCCCTCATCGACGTCCGCGAGGTCGAGGAGTTCGCCGCGGGGCACGTCCCCGGCGCCGTGAACCTCCCGATGTCGACGATCGGCGAGCAGCTCGACACCCTCCCCGAGGGACCGTTCGATGTGATCTGCCAGGTCGGCGGTCGCTCGGCGCGCGTCGTGCAGGCGCTCGAGGCGCGGGGCCACGACGCCACGAACGTCGACGGCGGCACCGGGGCGTGGGCCGAGGCCGGCTTCCCCCTCGAGCGCTGACGCCCACCGGGCGCCGGACCCTCCGTCATGCTCGCCCTCGGTGTCGGAGGCCGTGCCTAGGATGAGAATGTGACCACCCTCACGCTCATCGGCAAAGACGGCTGCCACCTGTGCGATGTCGCTCGCGGCGTCATCGAGCACGTGCTGGCCGATCTTCCCGAGGCCATCGCCGACACCGTGACCGTCGACGAGAAGTCGATCCACGATGATCCGGCGCTCCATGCGGCGTGGTGGGAGAAGATCCCGGTCATCCTCATCGACGGCGAGCCGCATGCGCACTGGCGTGTGAATCCCGACCGCCTGCGCACCGCGGTGCTCGAATCCACCGACGCCCGTACCCGAGGAGCCCTGCGATGACCCTCCGCCACATCGTCACGTGGAAGCTGGCGTCCGAATCCGCCGAGGAACGCGCTGAGCAGGCCGCGCGGATCACCCGTGAGCTACGGGGCCTCGTCGGGGTCGTGCCGACGATTCAGACCCTCTCGGTCGGCGCCGACGTCGTGGGCGGCGGCAACTGGGACCTCGCGCTGGTGGCCGACTTCGCCGACGCGGATGCCCTCGACGCCTACCAGACGCATCCCGCGCACCAGGCGATCGTCGGTTACGTGCGCTCGGTCGTGTCGAGCCGCTCCGCCGTCGACTTCGAGCTCTGACCCTCCGCCGCGTCATCCGCTGAGATGACGGGGATCGCCTGCGTGAACGTGCTGGCGCGGGCCTCGGCCTCTGCGCTGCCGGTGAACAGGCCCACCGCGTCGGTGGGGGTCGGCTCGTGCACGGTGCGCGGCTCGGCGTCCGTCATGAGAAGGCGCTGCACGGGGAGCGCCGAGGGCATCGCCGACTGCACCCACGACACCATCGCCTCGCGGACGAGGCAGCGCAGGTCGAAGAGGGTCGGCGCGTCTCGTGCCGTGACCAGGATGCGGACGCGCACGAGCCCGCCCGTAGCCTCGGTCACCTGCAGGACGCTCGCGCGGCCGTCCCAGAGATCGGTGCCGGCGAGCACCTCCTCGAGGTGCTCGCGCATGCGGCCGGGTGACACCCGCCAGTCGAGGTCGAGCTCCACCGATCCCAGCAGCTCCGAACCCTGTCGCGTCCAGTTCTGGAACGGCGTCGTCGTGAAGTACGTGCACGGCAGCACGAGACGACGGTCGTCCCACAGGTCGAGCACGACGTAGCTCAGGGTGATCTCGCCCACCCGGCCCCACTCGCCCTCGACCACGACGACGTCGTCGACCCGCAGTGCATCGCTGAAGGCCAGCTGCACGCCGGCGAAGATGTTTGCGAGAACCGACTGCGCGGCGAGGCCCGCGACGATCGAGGCGACACCGGCGGAGGCCAGGACGCTGGCGCCGATGGTCTGCACGGCCGGGAAGGTGAGCAGGATGGCGCCGAGCGCGATGATCACGATGAGGGCGATCGCCAGCCTGCGGACGATCAGCGTCTGCGTGCGGATGCGGCGCGCCACGCGGTTGTCGGGCACGTCGATCCGGTAGCGACCGAGCGTGAGATCCGTCAGGAAGGTGACCAGCGCCCCGAGGAGCCAGGCCGCGGCCAGGATCAGCAGGATCCGGAACACCTGGTCGAACACCGGCATGGCGTCCCGGTCGGGGAAGGCGAGGGTGACGGCCGACCAGAGGGCGACGACGAGCACCAGCGCGCGGAACGGGCGGCGCGCCCGGCGCACGAGATCTCGCGGCCAGGCCTTCCGGCGCGCGGCGAGCCGGGTCGCGAGCATCACGACGACGGTGACGGCGACCGCGGCGACGATGGCGATCGCCAGCGTGATCGCGAACTGCAACCAGGGGTCGAGCATGGGCCTCCTCGGGTCGGGCTCCCCACGCTAACGGCCCCGCCCCCGCGTGCGTGCCGGGTCGACACGTGCGCGGGGGCGGGGTACGTTGCCGCCTCGGGTCAGCTCAGAGGGCGCGTGCTGACCGGTTCCGCATCCAATACGAGACGCACGGCGTCGCCGTACTCGACGCGTTCGCCGGCGCCGTGCTGCACGTTCAGCAGGGTGCCGTCGGCGGTGCGGACGACCGAGCGGCGGAAGCTCCCGAGGAAGGTGCTCTCCTGCACGACGGCGTCCACGCCCGGCTGATCGGCCGCGACGAGCCGCACGTTCTCGGGTCGGATGAACACCTCGACCTCACCGGTCTCGGCGGGCCCCTGCAGCGGCAGGCGGTGCCCCCAGACCTCGACCGCGTCGCCCGAGACGGTGCCGCGGACGATGCTCGACACGCCCACGAAGGCCGCGACGGTGGCGGAGGCGGGACGCAGGTACAGCTCCTCGGGTGAGCCGATCTGCTCGATGCGTCCGGCGTCCATCACCGCGATCCGGTCGGAGACGGCCAGGGCCTCCTCCTGGTCGTGGGTGACGAAGACGGTGGTGATGCCCAGGCGGAGCTGGATGCGGCGGATCTCGTCGCGCAGCTGCACGCGCACCTTCGCGTCGAGCGCGGAGAGCGGCTCGTCGAGCAGCAGCACGCGGGGCTCGGTCACCAGGGCGCGTGCGAGGGCGACGCGCTGCTGCTGACCGCCGGAGAGCTGATGCGGGAACCGGTCGGCGAGGTGCCCGAGCCCGACGAGCTCGAGGGCGTCGCCCGCGCGTCGCGCCGCCTCGGCCTTGCCGACGCCTCGGCGGCGCAGCCCGAACGCCGTGTTCTCGAGGACCCGCAGGTGCGGGAAGAGCGAGTACGACTGGAACACCATCCCGATGTCGCGCTTGTTGGTCGGCACGCGCGAGACGTCGCTCCCGCCCAGCAGCACCTGACCGCCGGTGGAGCGCTCGAGGCCCGCGAGCACGCGGAGGGCGGTGGTCTTGCCGCATCCGGACGGCCCCAGCAGCGAGACGAACTCCCCGGGGGCGACGTCGAGGTCGACGCCGTGGAGGACGCGGGTGGTGCCGTAGTCCTTCACGACGCCGCGGAACTCGACGCGCGTGCCGGAGCCCGCCTCGGCGAGCAGGAGGTTGTCGGAGGTCTGCGGCAGCGTGCGCAGCGGGGTGTCGGCGGTGGTCATGAGGTCTTCCTTCCGGCGCCGACGCGTCCCGCGCGGCCGATGATGAGCAGCAGCACGAACGCGAAGGCGAGCGCGAGCAGGGTGAAGATGGCGGCCGCATACGCGTCCTGACGGTTGATCACGACGAGAGCCGTCTGCAGCACCTGGCGGTTCAGGAGCGACGCGATCGTGAACTCGCCCAGCACCACGGCGACCGAGATCAGGGCGCCCGCGAGCAGTCCCTGTCGGAGGTTCGGCACGATCACCCGCAGCAGGACCGTGAACCATCCGGCGCCGAGCGTGCGCGCCGCCTCGGAGAGGGTCTTCAGATCGATCGCGTCGATCGACGCCTGGATCGAGCGGTACGTGAAGGGCAGCACGAGGATGCCGTACGCGAACGCGAGCGTCCAGGCGCCGGTCCCGAATGTGCGCCCGATCTGCAGGTAGATCGGAGCGAGGCCGACCACCAGCACGATGGCCGGGATGGAGATCGGCAGCAGGGCCAGGAACTCGAAGCCGCGGCGCAGCCTCGGGAACTTCAGCGCCACGAGCACCATCGTGGGGGTGAACAGGAGCAGCACGAGCGCCACCGTGACCGCCGCGAGCGCGAGCGAGTTGCCGAGACCCGTCCAGATGGGGGCGTACTTCGCGGCGTTCGCGGGGTCGAAGAGCGCGACCCAGCGATCGAACGTGTATCCCTCGGATCCCGCGGGCGTCGAGAGGGTGAAGATCAGGGTGGCGCCGAACGGGATCGCGAACAGCAGGCCGACGAGGATCCCGATGACCCAGCGGACGACGGGGGAGGGGGCGAGGCCGTTCATGCCTGCCACCGCGCAGCCCGCTTCTGGATGAGCGCGTAGACCCACATCACGACGGCGACCACGACGATCATCCCGAAAGCCAGCGCGCCGGCCAGGTTCTCGCGACCGAGCAGCGTCTCGCTCGTCAGCGCCGTACGGATCTGGAGGGGCACGATCTGCGAGCCCTGGCTGGCGAGGGCGGCCGCCGTCGCGTACGAGGAGAACGCGTTGGCGAACAGCAGCAGGAGGCTCGCGAGGAACGACGGGGCGAGCACGGGGAACCCGACGTGCCGCCAGAAGTTCATGCGCGTGCCGCCCAGCGTGAGGTGGGCTTCGGCCCACTGGGGCTTGAGGGCCGCGAGGGCGGGCATGAAGGTGATGACCATGAGGGGGACCTGGAACAGGAAGTAGGCGGGGATGAGGCCGGGCAGTGAGTAGATCCACGCGCCGTCGGCGTAGGGGTCGAACCCCAGCGCGTTCTTGAGGAAGAGGGTCACGACCCCCTGCGTGCCGATGGCGGCGACGATCGTGAACGCCAGCATGACGCCGCCGAACTGTGCGAGCACGCCGGATGCGGCGTCGACCGTGGTGCGCACGAATCCGGTCTCGGGCAGCCCGAGCATCGCGTAGCAGACGAAGGCGCCGACCACGGCGCCGAGCGCCGCGGTGACCACGGACACCCAGGTGGAGTTCCAGAACGTCGCGAGGATCACCGGGTCGCCGAGCGCTGCGATGTTGTCGAACGTGAGGTCGCCGTCGAAGAGTCCCGAGCCGAGCGCGAGGACCGTCGGCAGCACCAGGAACAGGACGACGTAGACGCCGAAGGGGAGCAGACCCGCCCAGGACCAGTCGACACGGGCGACGCCCCGCCGCGCCGGAGCCGAAGGCTCCGACACGACGGGGCGCGCCACGTGGTCCTGGTCGGGACCGGTGAGGACCGTCTGGGTCACTGGACCGCCGCGGCCCAGCCGGCACCGAGGAGGGTGCCCGCGGCCGTGCTCTGCGCCTCGGTGGGCACGACCGTCTCCTCCGGCGATGCGGGGAGCGCGGCGGCGAGGGCCTCGTCGAGCGTGCCGGCCTCGAGCATCGCGTCCATGCGGGCGGGACGCGCCCCGCCCTTCAGCCACAGGTTCTGCACCTCGTCGCTGTAGAGGAACTCCTGCCACAGACGTGCCGCCGCGGGGTGCGGGGCGTCGATGTTGATGGCCTGGTTGTAGTAGCCGGCGTAGCCCGTGCCGGGGAACACCACGACCTCCCAGTTGGGGTTCGACTCGGTGTGCGAGGCGTTCAGGTAGTCCCAGTCGAAGACGACGGGCGTCTCGCCGGTCGCGACGGTGGCGCTGGTCACGTCGAGCTTGAGCATGTTGCCCGCGGCGTTCAGCTCCGAGAAGAAGTCGATGCCGGGCTGGAAGTCGTCGAGCGTGCCGCCCGACTGCACCGTGGCCAGACCCACCGCGGCGAAGGCGGCACCGGCCTGCGTCGGGTCGCCGTTGATGGCCACCGCGCCGCGGTACTGATCGCCCAGGAGGTCGTCGAGCGTGGTGGGGGCGTCGAAGCGCGAGCTGTCGAATCCGACCGACATGTATCCGCCGTAGTCGCCGACGTACAGGCCCGTGGCCTCCTTGAGCGCGTCGGGGATGTCGTCCCAGGTCTCGACCTTGTACGGCGCGAACGACTCGGTGTTCTGCAGGGCGACGGTCAGGCCCAGGTCGAACACGTCGGGCGCGGTGTCGAGGCCCTTGTTGGTCTCGGCGGCCTGGATCTCCTCGGCGCTCGAGATGTCGGGGGACTGCTCCTCGATCGAGATCTCGGGGTAGCGCTCGGCGAACAGGTCGAGGATCTCGCCGTAGTTCGCCCAGTCACGCGGCAGGGCGATGACGTTGAGCTTGCCCTCGGCCTTCGCGGCGGCCTCCAGGTCGGCGAAGGTGCCGAAGTCGGCGACGCTCGTGGCGGTCGCTGCGTCGGTGCCACCCTCGGGGGTGGCCTCGGCGGCACCGGAGCAGCCGGCGAGCGTGACGGCGGCGATGGCGGCCAGGGCGATGCCCGCGGCCATGCGGCCGCGGCGCGGGGAAACGATGGTCATGCGTGTTCCTCTCGGGTGAGTCGATGCATCCGGGCACGCGGGCGTGCCGTGGAGTATCGGGACGAGAGGACGCTAGATGCGCCGGGTGGCCGACGTTCTCGGGTCGGGTGAACAGCCGGTGAGCGACCGGTGAGCACTCGGGATGCCGCCGGCGGAACGCCGCGCGACGGGCATCGTCTCAGGCGGTCAGACGCGCCCGGAGCGCCGCCAGCTCGAGGTCGCCGAACCCGCCCGAGGCGAGGTAGGCGGCCGAGCCGCCGCGGTCGTCGAGCCAGGCGAGCGCCTGTTCGATGGCGGCGGGCGGGGTGCCGCCGATGAGCTCGGCGAGGCCGGGGGTCACCTCGACGCCGAGACCCTGCACCATCCCCGTCATGCGGGCCAGCCACGGCCCGCGCAGATTCTCCTCCGACGAGGCGTAGTCGGCGACGATGGCGGAGCGCTCGACGCCCACGGCATCCAACAGCACGGCCGCGCAGACGCCCGTGCGGTCCTTGCCCGCCGTGCAGTGGAAGAGCACCGCATCCGCTCCCGCGCCGGGGGATGCGGCATCCTCCGCCCCGGAGACGACCAGGCGCGCGACGCGGGCGAACGACGCCGCCCCGTGCTCGAGCATCGAGACGTACAGCTCGCCGAGCGTTGGGAGGTTCGCCATCGCCGCTTCGGCGGCGCGCCCGGCGGCCGTGTGATCGCCGAGGACGCGAGCCTTCAGCGCCTCCTCGACCAGGTGCGACATGGCGCCCTCGAGCAGCGGCAGGTGGAGGTCGGCGATGTGCCGGCCGTGCGGCAGGCGGTCGCGTGCGGTGTCGCGCTCGGCCGCCGTGCGGAAGTCCACGACCACCCCGATGGGCAGATCGGCGAAGATCGCCTCTCCCTCGGGCGTCAGCGCGTGAAGGGCATCCGAGCGGTACAGCACCCCCGCCGCCGTCTCGCCGCCCGCGGTGAGCGGCAGGCCGCCCAGATCGCGGAAGTTGTAGGTCCCCGGTACGTCGATCTTCCCCCGTGTCGTCACGGGGTCAGCGTACCGGGGCCCGCGATTACGGCGCGAGCCGGGTGGGGCCGCGGAAGAGGAAGGTCACCTCGCGGATCGACGACTCGCCCAGCAGCAGCATGAGCACGCGCGCGAGCCCCATGCCGAAGCCGCCGTGCGGCGGCGCGCCGAAGCGGAAGAAGTCGAGGTAGAAGTCGAGGTGCTCGGGGTCGAGCCCCTTCTCCTTCGCCTGCTCGATCAGCACGTCGACGCGGTGCTCGCGCTGCGCGCCGGTCGTGATCTCGACGCCGCGGAAGAGCAGGTCGTAGCTCTTGGTGAGCCCGGTCTCCTCGTCGCGCATGTGGTAGAACGCCCGGATCGACGGGTGGTAGTCCGTGATGAACACGAACTGGTGGCCGTAGGTCTCCTCGACGTACGCCGCGATCTGACGCTCGCCCTCGGGGTCGAGGTCGCCGTCGGTGCGCGGCACCTCGTAGCCGCGGGACTTGACGATCTCGAGCGCCTCGGCGAGCGGGATGCGCGGGAACGGGATGGCCGGAACCTGCACCTCGACGTCGAAGAGCTCCGCGATCTCGTCGCCGTGCTTGTCCTTGACGGCCTGGAAGGCGAACTGCAGGATCTCCTCCTGCATGCGCGCGACGTCCTCGTGGGAGTCGATCCAGCTGATCTCGGCGTCGATCGAGGTGAACTCGGTCGCGTGTCGGCTCGTGAACGACGGGTCGGCGCGGAAGGCGGGAGCGATCTCGAAGATCTTGCCGAAGCCGGCGGACTGCGCCATCTGCTTGAAAAACTGCGGCGACTGCGCGAGGTACGCCGTCTTGTCCTCGAAGTAGGGGACCTCGAAGAGCTCGGCGTTGGACTCCGACGGGCTCGCCATCAGCTTCGGCGAGTGCACCTCGATGTAGTCGCGCTCGATCCAGTAGGTGCGGAGGGCGTGCTCGAAGGTCGTCTGCACGCGGAAGATCAGGTTGTTGCGGCGCTGACGCAGGTCGAGGAAGCGCCAGTCCATGCGCTTGTCGACGCTGGAGTCCGCCGCGATGGGCGTCTCGGGGTTGGCGGCGGCGGCCACATCCAGAGCGGCGATCTTGACCTCGACCCCGCCGAGCTTCACGCGCTCGTCGTGCTTCAGCTCGCCGGTGACGGTGAGGAAGGTGCCGGTCGCGAGCGCCGAGATGGTCTCGGTCAGCCCGAGCGCCGCCGACTGCTCCGGCGTCTGGTCGTCACCGAGCTCGCGGGTGGCCGGATTGACCAGCTGCACCGCCCCGGTTTCATCGCGGAGGATGATGAACTGCACCTTCTTCTGGTCACGGACGGTCTCGACCCATCCGGACACGGAGACGGTGCCCGCGGGGAGGGACTTCAGCTGGTTGACGAGGACGCGTTCGTTCACGAGAAGCCAGTCTACGGGGGTGCCCGCGCGCCCGTACGATGGGCGCGTGAGCAGCGAGCGTCCCGACGGCGATCCCGAGGTCTATCGGATGCCGCCGGAAGCCTTCCGCGTCGCGTCCGACGGCGTCGCCCCGCCGGCCGCGGAGCGCCCCTCCCCGCCCCGTGCTCCCGAGGCGCGCCGGCCCCGCCCGGCGGCGCCGCGGCCGGACCGCCCCGCGCGCCCGACCGTCGAACGGCGGCGCAAGGGATGGGACATCGCCCTGACGATCGTCCTGCTGGTCGTGCTTCTCGCGGTCGCGGGCGGGGCATCCCTGCTCGGGTTCGCGCTGGGGCTCGGTTCGGACGCCTGCGGTGCCGACGGTCGCATCTGCCGCGAGGGACTGCTCGTGGTCGGCGTCTGGATCGCCCTCACCGCGCCGTGGCTGGTCGCCGCCGTCGCCGTGTTCGTCGCGATCGTGCGGCTGGTGGTGCGACGCCGGGCGTTCTGGGTCCCTCTGGTGGGCATGGCGTTCGTCGCCGGGCTGTGGTGGATCGGCGCCGCCGTGGTGTGGGCCGCCACCTGACCCGCTCCCAGGCGCGGTTCACCTTCACGCCCTAGCGTGGAACGGCGTCCGGTCGGGCGCGACGATCACCGAGACCCCCTGAGGACCCCGATGACCGCGATCGCCTCCACGTCCGCCACGCCATCCGAGTCCTGGCTCACCAGGATCATGGAGTATCTCGTCGAGCTGATGGAGCTCATCGGCCCGGCCGGGGCGGGCATCGCGATCGCGCTGGAGAACCTCTTCCCGCCGCTGCCCAGCGAGGCGATCCTGCCGCTCGCGGGCATCGCGGCCAGCCTCGGCACGTTCACGCTCGCCGAGGCGCTGCTGTGGACGACGGCGGGGTCCCTCGTGGGCGCGCTCATCCTCTACGGGCTCGGTCGCTGGCTGGGCGTCGATCGCCTTCGGCGCATCGCGGTCAAGGTGCCGCTGCTGCATCCCGAGGACATCGACCGCACGGTCGCCTGGTTCACGCGACACGGCGGCAAGGCCGTCTTCTTCGGGCGGATGGTGCCGCTGTTCCGCAGTCTCATCTCCATCCCGGCCGGTGTCACCCGCATGCCCGTCTGGAAGTTCACGCTGCTGACCGCCGCGGGCAGCCTCATCTGGAACGCGATCTTCGTGCTCGCCGGGTTCTTCCTGGGCGAGTCGTGGCACATCGTCGAGGAGTACGCCGAGGTGTTCCAGGTGATCGTGATCGTGGCCGTCGTGATCGGTGTGGCGACGTTCGTGTACCTGCGCACGCGGTCGCTGCTGCGCCAGCGCCGACGCTCGAACACCGCGGCCACCGACTGAGTCGAGCACCCGGTGCGGCCCGACGTTCAGCCAATCCAGAGAACCCGCCGACGTAGAATTGCGGCGTGCCCGCCGAACGCCTTCATCTCGTGCGCCACGGAGAGGTCCACAACCCCTCCCGCGTGCTCTACGGACGGCTCCCGGACTTCCGGTTGAGCGCCGATGGTCGACGGATGACGCGCCAGGCCGCGGAGTACGTGCACGGGCTCGAGCGTCCCGTGACGGGACTCGTCTGCTCGCCGCTGCAGCGCACGCAGGAGTCGGCGGAGCCCTTCACCGAGCTGTTCGGGCTCGACCCGGTCATCGACCCCGACGTGATCGAGCCGTGGAACGTCTTCGAGGGCAAGCAGATGCGCCGGGCCCTCATGAACCCGCTCAACTGGCGGCACCTGGTGCGCCCCGCGCAGCCCAGCTGGGGCGAGCCCTACCGTGACGTCGTCGCCCGTATGCAGGCGGCGATGGGACGACTGTGGGATGCGGTGCCCGCGGGCGACGTCGTCATCGTCAGCCACCAGCTGCCGATCTGGATCACGCACCTCGCGATCGCCGGCGCCCCCCTCAAGCACGACCCGCGCACCCGCCGGTGCGCGCTCTCGAGCGTCACCAGCTTCGAGGGCGGACCCGGCGCCTGGCGCGAGGTCGCCTATGCGGAGCCGGCCGCATCCGCCGGCGCGATCGACGTGGGAGCAGTATGAGATTCCGTCCAGCACGTGCCGCATCCGCCCTGCTGGCGGTGGTGCTGGCGGCGACGCTGGCCGCGTGCACGAACGACACGCTGGCCGACCAGTACCGCGAGGGCTCGAACAAGGGCTACATCGGAGCGGACGGGCTCCAGGTGGTCGAGTACCCCGCCGACGAACGGTCGGAGCCCGTCGTGTTCACGGGCGTCACCGAGGACGGCGAGACACTGACCAACGAGGACTTCACCGACCAGGTGCTGGTCGTGAACTTCTGGTACGCCGCGTGCGGTCCGTGCATCGTGGAGGCGCCGCGCCTCGAGGAGTCGTACCAGTCGTTCGAGGGCCAGCCGGTGTCGTTCGTCGGCATCAACACCTACGACCAGGCGGCGACGGCGCAGGCCTTCGCCCGCGACAACGGCGTCAGCTACCCGAGCATGCTCGCCGTCGACGACAGCAAGCTCAAGCTCGCCTTCGCGAACGCCACCCCGCTCAGCGCCACCCCGACGACCCTCGTCCTCGACACCCAGGGCCGCGTCGCCGCCCGCGTGGTGGGCGAGCTGGCGGACGCCTCCATCCTCTCCACCCTCGTACGCGACACGCTCGCGGAATCCTCGTGACGGGCGTCGTCGCCGAAGGCGCGCTCTGGCTGGCCGTCCCCCTCGCCCTCGCGGCGGGACTCGTGTCGTTCCTCTCGCCCTGCGTCCTGCCGCTCGTGCCCGGATACCTCGGGTTCATCGGGGGAGCGGCCGGCACCTCCGCCGGGAACAAGGGCCGCGGGCGGCTGCTGCTGGGCGTACTGCTGTTCATCTCGGGATTCACCGTCGTGTTCATGGCGGTCACCGTGCTCGGCGGGACCCTCGGGCGCTTCTTCCTCGAGTACGCCGACCTGATCACCCGGGTCATGGGCGTCGTCGTGATCCTCCTGGGCTTCGTGTTCCTCGGCCTCTTCGGATTCGCCCAGCGCACCCTCAAGCCGCAGGTGCGCGGCAACGTCGGACTCGTGGGTGCGCCGCTGCTCGGACTCGCCATGGGCATCGGCTGGGCGCCGTGCATCGGCCCCACGCTCGGCGCGATCATCGCCGTCTCGTGGAACATGGGCGACCCGGGCCGCGCCGCCGTGCTGGGTCTCGCCTACTCGCTCGGCCTCGGCATCCCGTTCCTCTTGATCGCCGCCGGCTTCGGCTGGGCCTCGCGGTCGGTCGCGTTCCTGCGCCGCCACATCCGCGCCGTCAACATCATCGGCGGCATCCTTCTCATCGCCCTCGGCCTCGCCATGGTCACCGGCGTCTGGGGAGCCCTCATGTCCCACCTCCAGGGGGTGTTCCTGAATGTCCCGCTCCCGCTCTGACCGACCGGACGACGACGGATCCGAGCCGCTGCGGCCCTCCGACCACGTCGACGGTCACGCCGCGCCGTCCGCGAACGCCGACGGTTCGGTCACCGCGCCGCGTCTGGGACCGATCGAGTGGCTGCGCTGGGGATGGCGTCAGCTCACGAGCATGCGCACCGCGCTCGTGCTGCTGCTGCTGCTGGCCATCGCCGCCGTTCCCGGGTCGATCTTCCCGCAGCGTTCCGCCGACCCGAACGGCGTCACCCAGTTCCGCGCCGACAACCCGGATCTGTACCCGATCCTCGACCAGATCCAGCTGTTCGACGTGTACACGTCGGCATGGTTCTCCGCCATCTACCTGCTGCTGTTCCTCTCGCTGATCGGCTGCGTCATCCCGCGGATGAAGCATCACGCCAAGGCGCTCCGGGCCCGCCCGCCGCGCACGCCCGCGCGGCTGTCCCGGCTCGACGACCACCGCACGACCGAGCTGCAGCTGTCGGCCGACGCGGATGTGGAGGCGGCCGCCCAGCGGGTCGTCGACCTCGCTCAGCAGCAGCTGCGCGGCGCCCGGTACCGCGTCGAACGCTACGACGCGCGCGGGTCGCTCTCGGTCTCGGCCGAGCGCGGCTACCTGCGCGAGACCGGCAACCTGCTCTTCCACATCGCCCTGGTCGGTGTGCTGATCGGCGTCGGCGTGGGCGGGGCGCTCACCTACACCGGCCAGCGGGCGATCGTCCAGGACACGAGCTTCGTCAACGCCCTGACCGACTACTCCTCGTTCAACCCCGGCCGTTTCGTGAACGCCGACGTGCTCTCGCCGTACACGATCACGCTCGACCGCTTCGACCTCACCTACCAGCCCGCCGGCACCGCCGCATCCGGTCAGGCCGGCGATTTCGTCGCCCACGTGACCACGCAGCAGCCGGGCGAGGACGAGCAGACCGGCGAGGTGCGGGTCAATCACCCGCTCGACATCGCCGGCGACCGCGTCTACCTGATGGGCAACGGCTACGCGCCGACCATCACGGTGCGCGACGCCGAGGGCCAGGTCGTCTTCCGGGATGCGGTGCCGTTCCTACCGCAGGACAACAACATGACCTCGCTCGGCGTCGTCAAGATCGCCGACGGCCTGCCCGAGCAGGTCGGCCTGGTGGGCTTCTTCTACCCGACGATGCAGGAGCTGGAGACGGGGGCGAAGACCTCGGTCTACCCGGCGCTGGTGTTCCCCGTGCTCTCGCTCGACGTGTACTCGGGTGATCTCGGCATCGACGACGGCACGCCCCGCTCGGTCTACACGCTCGACCCGGAGGGCATGACCAAGCTCGCCGGGCGCGACACCGACACCCCCTCGATCGAGCTGCTGCCCGGGCAGACCACGGCGCTGCCCGACGGCCTCGGCACGATCACCTTCGAGAACGCCAACGCCCCCGACACGGTGGAGGTCACCGACGGCACGCTGCAGTCGCTGTCGCCGACCGCCGACTACGACGAGTCCGTGAAGCGCTACGTGTCGCTGTCGATCCACCACGACGTCGGTGCCCCGTGGGTGCTCCTCTTCGCGGTCCTGGCGCTGCTCGGCCTGCTGCTGGCGCTGTTCGTGCCGCGTCGGCGCATGTGGGTCAAGGTCACCCCCGTCGGGAAGACCCTGCGCATCGAGTACGCGGGACTCGCCCGCGGCGAGGACCCGCAACTGGCCGTCGCCGTCGCGCAGTTCGCCGACCGCCACCGCGAGAGCGTGGAGGCCGCGCTGGCCGCCGACATCGCCGCCCCGGCCGCATCCGCGGGCGACGGCCCGGATGGCGGCGCCGTCGCCGGTGCCGCCCGGGACGGAGCAGCCCGCTCCGCGGAACCCGCCCCGGCCGCATCCGAAGACACCGACCCGGCCGCATCCGCCGACCGGCCGCCCCGCTCGTCCCCGAAAGTAGACTGACGCCATGACCGACCAGCTCTCGCTCGACGACGTCTCGGTTCTCCTCGTCTGGACCGCCGTCGTCATCTACGCGCTCGCGTTCATCGCGTACGCGATCGACCTCGCGCGGCGGTCGGCGCAGGCCGTCGACGCGCAGGACTCCGCGGTGCGCGAGCGTCAGCTCGTCGCCGCCGGCGGCGAGACGATCGCCGAGGTGCGCGCGAGCGAATCGGCGGCGGCCGCATCCCTCGCCGCTCGCGGACGCGACCGTTCCCGCCCGCTCTGGGCGCGCATCGGCACGTCGCTCATCTGGCTCGGCTTCCTGTTCCACCTGGGGGCGACCGTCACCCGCGGCATCGCGGCCGAGCGGGTGCCGTGGTCCAACATGTACGAGTTCGCGATGACCGGGACGCTGCTGATCATCGCGGTGTACCTGGGCGTGCTGTTCCGGTACGACCTCCGCTTCCTCGGCGCGTTCATCTCCGGACTCGTCGTGCTGCTGCTGGGCGGCACGCTGGTCGGCCAGCTCTACGTCGAGGTCACGCCGCTGTCGGATCCGCTGAAGAGCATCTGGCTGGTCATCCACGTGTTCGTCGCGTCGCTGGCGACCGCGCTGTTCGCGCTCGCGTTCGCGTTGTCGGTGCTGCAGCTGCTGCAGGCTCGCCGTGAGCGCAAGGCCGAGACCGCCGAGGCGGGCGCGAAGACCGGGCCCGGATTCCTGCGCCTGGTGCCGAGCGCCGACAACCTCGAGTCGCTCGCCTACCGCTTCGCGATCATCGGCTTCATCTTCTGGACCTTCACGCTCATCGCCGGCGCCATCTGGGCCAACGACGCGTGGGGCCGGTACTGGGGCTTCGACACGAAGGAAGTCTGGACCTTCGTGATCTGGGTGCTCTACGCCGGGTACATCCACGCCCGCGCGACCCGCGGATGGCGCGGCACCCGTTCGGCGTGGCTCTCGATCATCGGTTTCGCCGCCGTGATGTTCAACTTCACCATCGTGAACATGTTCTTCAAGGGCCTCCACGTCTACAGCGGCCTCAACTAGCCCCCCCGACCCCGACCCCGACCCGCGAGACAGCACTTTCGCGCCGAGACCGCGGGTTAAACCCACCGTCTCGGCGCGAAAGTGCTGTCTCGGCGGTCCAGCGATCGTCAGGGGGCGAGGAGGGCGTGGCAGCGCTCGAGGCGGGCGAGCCACCAGCCGCGCCGCTCGGCGGGGGCAGCGAGCCGGCGCAGGCGATCGGGGGATGGGGTCGCCCGCCGCACCTCGATCGCACCGTCGACCGCGCGCAACGGCTCGTCGGTGACGTCCTCGGCCAGCAGCGACGACGTGCCCAGACCGCAGTCGAACGACAGGTCCGGCAGCGCGGCCGCGAGCGCGAGCCCCATGCCGAGCCCGACGGAGGTGTCGAGCGCGCTCGACACGAACGCTGAAGCCCCGCCTCCGCCACGATCCCGAGCGCCCGGCGCACTCCGCCCAACGGCGCCGCCTTCACGACGAGAAGGTCGGCGGCGCCCTCGCGCGCGACGAGGAGCGGATCGTCGGCACGGCGCACGCTCTCATCGGCCGCGATCAGGATGTCGGTGCGGTGCACCCGCGTGCGCAGCTCCGACAGCTCGGCCACCGTGGCGCACGGCTGCTCCGCGTACTCCAGGTCGAACACCGCGAGCGCCCGCAGCGCGCGCTCCGCCTCGTCCACGTTCCACGCGCCGTTCGCGTCGACGCGGATGCGGCCGGCCGCCCCCATCGCGTCGCGCACCGCGGCGACCCGCGCCAGGTCGTCGGCGAGCGTCTGCCCGCGTTCGGCGACCTTGACCTTCGCCGTGCGGCATCCGTCGAAGTGGCCGAGGACGCGCGGCACCTCGGCCGCATCCACCGCCGGGATCGTGGCGTTCACCGGGATGCGGTCGCGCACCGGCTCGGGCTGCGGTCGCCAGGCGAAGTCCACCGCCGCGGCGAGCCAGGCGGCCGCCTCGGCGTCGTCGTACTCGGCGAACGGCGAGAACTCGGCCCATCCCTCCGGCCCTTCGAACAGCAGCGCTTCGCGGGTCTCGAGGCCCCGGAACCGGGTGCGCATCGGAAGGGAGACGACGTGCGCGCCGCGGCGCAGTTCGCTGAAGGACGGGATCACATCCCCATCCTGCCCCCGCCTCCGTCGGTGCGCACCCCTCTGCGCCGTGGATGCAGCTCCCCCGGGGCGGGAGGGTCCTAGGCTGGCGGCATGCCTCTTCTTGACACTCCGGTCCGTCTCGGGATCCAGATCCAGCCGCAGCACGCCACGTACGCGGACATCCGCGACGCCGTCCTCCGCTTCGAGGACATGGGCGTGGACATCCTCTTCAACTGGGACCACTTCTTCCCGCTCTACGGCGACCCGGACGGCGCGCACTTCGAGGCGTGGACGATGCTCGCCGCGTGGGCCGAGCAGACCGAGCGGGTCGAGTTCGGCACGCTCGTCAACTGCAACAGCTACCGCAACCCCGACCTGCAGGCCGACATGGCGCGGACGATCGACCACATCAGCGCCAAGGGCGGCGAGGGACGGTTCGTGTTCGGCACCGGCTCGGGCTGGTTCGAGCGCGACTACGACGAGTACGGCTACGAGTTCGGCACGGCGGGGTCGCGTCTGAACGACCTCGGCGACGGGCTCGCGCGCGTCACCGCCCGCTGGGACGCGCTCAACCCGGCGCCGACCCGCCGCATCCCCATCCTCATCGGCGGCCAGGGCGAGAAGAAGACGCTCCGCCTCGTGGCGCGGTACGCCGACATCTGGCACAGCTTCGTCTCGCCCGACGAGATGGCGCGCAAGCTCGGCGTCATCGAGACGTGGGCCGAGACGGAGGGCCGCGACGTGTCGGGTCTGATCGTGTCGAACGAGCTCAAGGACCGCGACGAGGCGCTGGCCGATGCGATGTTCGACGCAGGCGCGCGTCTGTTCACCCTCGGCATCAACGGCCCCGACTACGACGCCGACATCGTGCGCCAGTGGCTGCGGTGGCGCGACGCCAAGAACGGCACCGCGGCGTGAGCGTCTCGGAGCTGTTCGACGAGGCCGAGTGGGAGCTCGCGTCGGGTGCCGAGGGCTTCACCGACATCACCTCCCACGTCTCACGCGACGGACGCATCGCCCGCATCGCGTTCGACCGGCCCGAGGTGCGCAACGCCTTCCGCCCGCACACGGTGGACGAGTTGTACCGCGCGCTCGACGCCGCCCGCCAGAACCCGCGCATCGGCGTCGTGCTGCTCACCGGCAACGGCCCGAGCCCGAAGGACGGCGGCTGGGCGTTCTGCTCCGGCGGCGACCAGCGCATCCGCGGGCGCGACGGCTACAAGTACTCGGACGAGGAGACCACGGTGCAGGACCCGGCGCGCGCCGGTCGCCTGCACATCCTCGAGGTGCAGCGCCTCATCCGCTTCATGCCCAAGGTCGTCATCGCGGTCATCCCGGGATGGGCTGCCGGGGGCGGGCACTCGCTGCACATCGTCGCCGACCTGTCGATCGCCTCGGCCGAGCACGGCCGCTTCAAGCAGACCGACGCGGATGTGGGATCGTTCGACGCGGGGTACGGCTCGGCGTACATGGCCCGGCAGGTGGGGCAGAAGGTGGCCCGCGAGGTGTTCTTCCTCGCCGAGGAGTACTCCGCCCAGCGCGCGTACGAGATGGGCGCGGTCAACCGCGTGGTGCCGCATGCCGACCTCGAACGCGAGGCGATCGCCATGGCCCGTACCATCCTCGGCAAGTCGCCCACCGCCATCCGGATGCTGAAGTTCGCGTTCAACGCGGTGGATGACGGCCTGGTCGGCCAGCAGGTGTTCGCGGGCGAGGCCACGCGGCTCGCCTACGGCACCGATGAGGCGGTCGAGGGGCGCGACGCGTTCCTCGAGAAGCGCGATCCCGACTGGGCGCCCTATCCGTGGCAGTACTAATGTCGCTGTGAGCGGCTACCTCACGGCGCGCGCCCCGCGCGGGGCGGGTGCCGTCGACGTGATGGATGCGGTCCGTGCCGTCCTCGACGGCTCGGGGCCGGCGGTGCATCTCGGCGGCGGGGACGACGTGGCGGTGCCCGCGGGCACCGCGGCGGTGGTCACCACATCCGGCTCGACGGGGTACCCGAAGAACGTGGCGCTCAGCCGCGTCGCGCTGCTCGCCAGCGCCCGCGCGACGGCGCAGCGCATCGGCGAGGGTGCCTGGCTGCTGGCGCTGCCGCCCACGTATGTGGCGGGCCTGCAGGTGATCGTGCGCTCGGTGCGCGCGGGGCACCTGCCCGCCGTCATCGAGGGCCACTTCACGGCCGAGGCGTTCGTCGCCGCGACCCGGGCGCTGACCGAGCGTGCGGGTGGGCAGCGGCTGCTCACCTCGCTCGTGCCGACGCAGCTGACGCGGTTGATCGAGGCGGGTGACGACCCGCGGGTGCGCGCGGCGCTCGCCGCCTACGACGCGATCCTCGTCGGCGGCCAGGCGTTGCCCGACGCCGTCTCGGCGCGCGCGACCGAGCAGGGTGCCCGCATCATCCGCACCTACGGGGCGAGCGAGACGAGCGGGGGATGCGTCTACGACGGTCGGCCGCTCGAGGGGGTGCGCGTCGCGGTCGTCGACGGCGAGATCCGTCTCGCGGGGCCGACGCTCGCCGACGGCTACCTCGGCGACGCGGAGCGCACGGCGGCGGCGTTCGTGCGCGACGACGGGATGCGCTGGTATCGCACCGGCGACGCCGGTGTCTTCGCCGACGGGCTGCTGCAGGTCACCGGTCGCATCGACAACGTGATCATCTCGGGCGGCATCAACGTGTCGCTCGACCGCGTGGAGCGCGCAGTCCGCGCCCTCCCGGGGCTCTCCGGGGCCGTCGTGATCGGCGTGGACGATGAGCGGTGGGGTGAGGCGTCGGTCGTCGTCGTGCCCCGTGGCGACGGTCCGCACGGGGATGCCGCGGCCGACCGCCTGGCCGAGGTGCGGGCGGCCGTCGGCCGGGACGTCGGCGCCCCCGCCCGACCGCAGCGCATCGAGGTCGTCGACGCACTGCCGGTGCTCGCCAGCGGCAAGCCCGACCGCGTGGCCCTCCGCCGCCGGCTCTCCTGACCGCGGTGGCACCCGCATCCGAGCCCGAGGGATGGGGGAGAGGGCGGGGGAATAGGATGTCTCCTCGTGGCAGGTAAGACGAAGAAGCGCCGCGGCGCCGGCGCGAAGCGCCCCCGTTCGCACGGCAACCCGCAGCGGGTGCACGAGTCGGGCGACCCTCGCGTGCGTCCCAAGGCGACCGCGCGCGACTGGATCGGCGGGGCGCGACTGCGGACGCTCCCGCTGGCCGTCTCGCCGGTGCTGATCGGTACGGGCGCGGCCCGCCTGGTCGACAACGAGTTCCACTGGCTCCTCGCGCTCGGGTGCCTCGCGGTCGCCGTGCTGCTGCAGATCGGCGTCAACTACGCCAACGACTACAGCGACGGGGTGCGGGGGACCGACGACGTGCGCGTCGGCCCGGCCCGGCTCACCGGCGGCGGCAAGGCGAAGCCGCGCACGGTGCTGATCGTCACCCTCACCTTCTTCGCGCTCGCCGCGCTGTCGGGGCTCGCGGTGACCATCCGCACCCAGCAGTGGTGGTTCCTCGCCGTCGGCGCGGTGTGCATCATCGGCGCCTGGTTCTACACCGGCGGCAAGCGCCCGTACGGGTACAACGCGCTCGGTGAGCTGTTCGTCTTCATCTTCTTCGGGCTCGTCGCGACGCTCGGCACCACGTGGGTGCAGGTGCAGGCCATCCCGCAGGAGGCCTGGTTCGGCGCGGTGGCGGCGGGGCTGTTCGCCTGCGCCGTGCTGCTCGCCAACAACCTGCGCGACATCGAGCAGGACAGAGAAGCGGGCAAGCGCACACTCAGCGTGCTCATCGGCAAGCGGGCCACGCAGGTCGTGTTCACGCTCTTCGTGCTCGCGCCCATCGGCATCGGCGTGTTCCTGGCGGTGTTCTACCCGATTGCCTGGCTGACGCTCATGGTGCTGCTGCTCGTGCTGCCGGCCGCGCTCATCGTGTGGACCTTCCAGCGACCGAAGGAGCTCATCGTCGCGCTGAGCCTCACCTCGCTCGGCTCGCTCGCCTACGCGGGCCTGCTCTTCTGGGCCTTCGTGGGCTGAACGCCCGGCGCGAGGCCGTCAGGAGGTGGTGTCGCGCTCGCCGGCGGGGGCGTCCAGCGCGGCATCCTCGGCATCCGCGTCCTCCGCGCCCGCGGGACGGCGGGGGCTGCGCGGCGCGCCGAGACTGGCGGTCGCCTCGGCCAGCGGCCGACGCAGGAAGAGGATCGAGAGGCTGAGCCCGATGAGCGCCGCGAAGATCGCGGCGAGCCAGTAGAGCTCCCGGAAGATCGGGAACAGCATGAGCACGGCGAACGGGATGATGAACGCCAGGATGCGCAGCACCGAGTAGACGATCGCGGGTCGAGCCTTCACCCCCTCATCCTACGTCGCGCGCCCGCCGCGGCTCCCGGGCCGAGTCCAGGCTGCGCAGCCTAGGATGGGGGCATGGTCCGGCTCCTGCTCATTCTGGCGCTCGTGGCCGTGGTCTTCTGGGTCTACAGCATCGTCGACTGCGCGATGCAGCCGTCGACACGGCACCGCGGCGTCAGCAAGGGTGCATGGGTGCTGATCGTCGTGCTGCTGCCGGTCGTGGGCGGCATCCTCTGGTTCACCGCCGGTCGCATCGGCAAGCGGGCGATCGCGGCGCGACGCGCCCCTGACGACGACCCCGAGTTCCTGCGCACGATCGGATCGATCAGCGACCAGGACGAGCGCATCCGCCGCCTCGAAGAGGAGCTCGCGCAGCTCGACGCCGAGGCCGAGCCCGACAGCATCCCCGACGTTCCGGGCGAGACCCCCTCGGGTCGTGCGACACCGCAGCAGCCCGATGACGAGGACGATTCGCGCTGATATGAGCGGGAACGACACCGCGGGTCGCGCACCGGCGACGGATGCGGCCGCGGCACTGCTGCAGCGCCTGGTGCGGCGCGGCGTCGCCCACATCGTCGTCAGCCCCGGTTCGCGCTCCCAGGCGCTCGCCCTCGCCGCCGCCGACCTCGAACGGCGCGGGCTCGTGCGCGTGCACGTGCGGATCGACGAGCGGGTCGCCGGCTTCACCGCGTTGGGCATCGGGCGCGAGACCGGGGCGCCGGCCGTCGTCATCTGCACCTCGGGCACGGCCGTCGCCAACCTGCTGCCCGCGGCCCTCGAGGCCCACCACGCCGGCGTGCCGATGATCCTCGTGACCGGCGACAGGCCGCCCGAGCTGCGCGGCGTCGGCGCCAACCAGACCACGCGGCAGCCGGGGCTGTTCGCCGCGGCGGCGCGCCTCGAGGCGGACGCCCCGGTGCCCGACGCGCTCGACGACGGCGACGGCGAGCAGTCGATCATCTTCCGACGCCTCGCCGACGACGCGGTGGACGCGGCGCTCGGTGCGGGCACCCGCTCCGCCGGGCCCGTGCACTTGAACCTCCCCTTCCGCGAGCCGCTGGCGGGCGCGCTGCCGGCCTGGTTCGTCGATGCCGTGACCGAGGAGATCGACGGCGGAGCCGACGAGCTCGATGCGAGCGAGTCGGACGACGCCGCCGCCGCGGACGACGCCGAGCTCGCCTCAGGGGCGCTGTACCAGGGCGGCGGCGGCATCGGGGGATCCGATGTGCCGGCCGAGTGCGCACCCGAGCCGATGCTGCTCGAGCGCGGACCCCGCACCGTCGTGATCGCGGGAGCCGACGGCGGCCCGGATGCCGAGCGTCTCGCGCACGAGGGCGGGTGGCCGCTGATCGCCGAGATCGTGAGCGGGGCGCGCTTCGGCCGGTACCTCGTGCACGGGTACCGCGGTCTGCTCGCCGACCGGGGTCTGGGCGGCCGCATCGAGCGGGCCGTCGTGTTCGGACACCCGACGCTGAGCCGCGAGGTCACGGCGCTGCTGAGCCGCGACGACGTCGAGGTGCTCGCGGTGCGTGGACCGGGCGAACCGTTGAACCTCAACGGTTCGACCTCCGCGGTCGATGACGTGGCGGTCGCCGACGGCCCGGCCGACCGAGAATGGCTGGGCGCGTGGATGCAGGCGGCCCGCGCCGCATCCGTCGACCTCTCTCCACCGGCGCCGGACGCCGACGGCCTGGCCTCGGCGGTGCCCGCCGAGCGGCTCGGCGCGATCTCGGCCGAACTCGACGTGATGCGGCGCCCGCTCGATCGTGCGGCGCTCGTGGATGCCGTGTGGCGGGCGACGTGGCCGCACGATCGACTGATGTTCGGATCGTCGCGCCTGGTGCGTGTGGCCGATCAGGTGCTCGGCGGCAAGAAGGTGCCCGTGCACGCCAACCGGGGTCTCGCCGGCATCGACGGCACGATCGCGACGGCCATGGGCATCGCGATCGCCAGCCAGGGCGAAGGACGGCCCGGCGTGACCCGCGTCATCCTGGGCGATCTGACGCTGCTCCACGACGTGGGGGCGCTGCTGCTGCCCGCGATCGAGCACGAACCCCGCATCCAGGTCGTCGTCGGCAACGACGGCGGCGGCACGATCTTCGACGGGCTCGAGGTGGCCGCGGTCGCCGAAGCCGCCGACATGGACCGGATGCTCTACACGCCGCAGTCGGTGCGCCTCGAGCAGCTCGCGCTCGCCTACGGCTGGGAGTACCAGCGCGTCACGACCCGCTCGGCGCTCGATCAGGCCCTGACTTCGCCCGTCGGCGGCCGCCAGCTCATCGAGGTCCCCCTCCCGCGCTGACCCCCGCGGTGGCTGACAGGTGACGGTATTTGATTTGTTGCCCGCCAAACGACCGATGTGTTTCAATTTTCTGTAG